>JAITKI010000085.1 GCA_031278515.1 Oscillospiraceae bacterium
GTCCGGCGGGGAACTCCAGAGGTTCTGCATAGCGCGCGCCCTCGCGCCCGGAACGCGGTTCATCATAGCGGACGAGATCAGCACGATGCTCGACGTCATAACGCAGGCGCAGATATGGGAGCTTCTGCTCGGCGCCGCGCGCGAGCGCGGTCTCGGGCTTCTCGCCGTGACGCACAACCGGGCGCTCGCGGAGCGCGTGTGCGCGCGCGTCGTGGAATTTGAGGAAATCGACCGTGGAGCGCTGCGGAGCGGCGGGATATGACGCGCGTCAAAATCTGCGGACTGTCCCGCGAGACGGACATCGAATACGCCGAATAATTTCGTTTGTGATGGCTTCGCCATCACAAACGAGTTGCGGGAGGTTGGCTCACGCCGTGCGCGGCTCGCAAAGAGCATTTTCCGAGGAATAAATCCCCGGAAAATGCGGGATATTACAATTTTTGCTCCGTCGCACGAGACGCACTCCTGTGCAAAAATTCTTTTCGCCGTAGGCGAAAAGGACGGGAGAGCGAAAACCGCTGCAAACGAAAACATTCCGCCTTGTTTCAACTTGCCTGTCTCTTCGTTTCCGACAAGTTTTTCAGGCGCGAGTCAGCTTTTCAAACGTGATCACCCGGCAGCGCTTCTCCAGCCGCCCGTTGCTTATGACAATCCCGAGCGCGCACGCCGCCGCCGCCGCGCCCGCGTAGGCGGGCGTGAGGGCGCCGAGCGCCGCGAGGAGCGCCGCCGCCGCGGTGTACGCGAGCAATGCCGCGAACGCGAGCCGCGCGCGTTTCCGCAGCAGTCTGCAAATATAGACTGCCTTGAGCAGATGCGCTATCCTGTCGCGCGTCAGGCAGACATCCTCCCCGCAAAAATCCATTTCGGCGGCGCGTCCGATCGCGACGCGGACGGCGCGCTCGCGTCCATCTACGCGGGCGCGCTCCCGCGCGGAGACGACGCGGACGGCGGCGGGCGGCGTCAGAGTGAAGCCCATCGCGCGCAGGGTCTCCTCCGTTTTGGCCAGCCCCTCGCGCGTGGAGCCGTCGTCGGCGACGCGGGCGGACGCGCCGATCTCAACGCTTTTCGCCGCGGCAAGCGCGTCCGCCGCGCGGGCGCGCGCCAGTATCCCGCTCCGCGCGAGCGCCGCAAATCCCACCGCGTCCGCAGACGGGCAGAGTATCGCGAAAGCGGACGGCGACACGGCGATTGCGGCGCTTGCCGCGCGCATGGCCGCCGCGTGGACGTCTCCGCCCGACAGAACCGCGGCCGCGACTGCCACCGCCGCCGCCAGGAAAACAAGCGGGACGATATAAAACCCGACACGCCGCGCGCGCAGTCTCAATCCCGGACACTCCCCCGAAAGACCGCGCCGCGCCGCCGCTAGCAAGCGCGGATACACGCTGTCGTCGCGTCCGCGCAGCGCCTCTATCTCCACCGCGCGGTCATAATTTACATCGCCGCAGTACAGCGTATCGCCCGCCCGCTTTGTCACGCGCTCCATATCGCCGGTGAGCGCGGATCCGTCAACGCTCGTGACGCCGGAAACAAGTCTCCCGTCCACAGGGACGACGCCTCCGCGCGGCACGGCGACAATATCGCCCGCCGAATACGTTCCCGACACCCCTGTAGCCGCGTCTAACTCCGCCATCGGCGCCGACGCGGCAAAAAGGGCGCTCTTTATAAAATACCGCGCTATCAGCAGAAACACGGCGGCTGTACACACCAGATGCGCGTGCGAATGCGCGGAGTGACCGCCGGAAGCCGCCATATGCGCGGACACGGCGCCCATATCGGGCGGCGGCGCGAGCGCGCTTGCGGAGCACATCACGTACAGCGCGGCGAGCGCCGCCGTGCCGGGCAGATCCCGAAAAACAGCGCGCCGGGCGCCGCACCGCGCGTCCGCGACCGTCTGCGTGATAAAAATCACCGCGACGGCGCTCGCGGCAAGCCAGCGCAGCAGCCCGTGGCGTCCCGCGTAGGCGGCAAGCTCGCCCAGCACAGAGAAAGCAAACGCGCACAGAATACGGACGCGCGCCGCGCGCAAGCGCGTCGGCGAGCAAGAAGCGTCAGCTTCTGTAAACGTCCAGTTCTCCGTGTTCAAAATAGCCATACCGCTCCCCGTCGTCCCGGACGGCAAAGCCGAGATACCGGGCAAGGCCGCGCCAGCGCACCATTATCTTCACAATGAGACACGCCGCTATCACACAACACAACATCCGCTCTCACTCTCCCGCCCGCCGCCGGAACGCGCGGCGGCGAAATTCGTCATACTTATGACCATTTATTTCAGGCACAAAATGATCATGAAAAGGCATGGCCATAATGAATCATTTCGTTTGTGATGGCTTCGCCATCACAAACGAGTAACGAGACATGACTCTCGCCGTGCGCGGCTCGCAAGCCACCTTTGGCGCAAAGGCGGCTCTTATATTATGGCAGGGGCAGAAGGATTCGAACCCTCGACCTACGGTTTTGGAGACCGACGCTCTACCAGCTGAGCTATACCCCTATAAAAACAACCTCTTCTCGCCGCGCGAGCCGCGCACGGCGAGATCCAAGATCCCGTGACTCGTTTGTGATGGCGAAGCTATCACAAACGAAATTATTCCGACAAAAAAATGCTTGACAACGCCGCCTGAAACATGTAGAATGGGTTGCTGTGCGTCAAAAAGCGCACAATACCGCATTCTGACATTAGGCATACTCTATCACACATAACGAAAAATGTCAATACCTGTTTCTAAAAAATTATCAACGCTGCCCGGCGTATCATTTCGCCGCTGCGACCTGAGATCCGGGAGCGCCGCAATCAAATTAAATCTATTACAATGGAGTGATGTGAATGCCAACGGACGTGTTATACGGTAAGACGATGCGCAAGAGCTTCGCCAGAACGACGGAACTCCAGGAGATGCCTAATCTTCTGGAGGTTCAAAAAACCTCATACAAGTGGTTCCTTGACACGGGACTGCGCGAGGTGTTTCGGGATGTCGCCCCGATAACCGACCACAGCGGAAACCTCGAGCTGACGTTCATCGACTACAGCATGGAGGAGTCGCCCAAATATTCCGTTGACGAGTGCAAAGCGCGGGATGTCACATACGCGGCGCCGCTGAAGGTCAGGGTGCGTCTGCGCAACCGCGAGACGGAGGAAATCAAGGAACAGGACATATTTATGGGCGAGTTCCCCGTTATGACGCGGGCCGGAACCTTCGTCATAAACGGGGCGGAGCGCGTCGTGGTATCGCAAATAATACGTTCGCCGAGCGTATATTTCGACAGGAGTACGGACGCGAGCGCCGCCGTCACCGTGTACGCCGCCACGCTCATACCTTACAGGGGCGCGTGGCTCGAATACGAGACGGACGCGTCGGACAACTTCTTCGTCCGCGTGGATAAGAACAGGAAGCTGCCGATAACCTGGTTTTTGCGGGCAGTCGGCAGACGCACGCAAGCGCCCCACACATGGCTGTCGATGCGCGGCGGCGAGGATGGCGCCGAAACGCTTGAGCAGATGAGGGAGGTATTCGGCGACGACGACCGGATGAATACAACGCTCGACAAGGACAGCTTCGCAAACCGCGACGAGGCGCTGATTGAATTGTACAAGCGTCTGCGTCCGGGCGACCCTCCCACAGTGGACAGCGCCGAGACGCTGCTTGAAAATCTCTTTTTCGACCCGCGCCGGTACGATATATCCACAGTCGGCAGATATAAGTACAACAAGAAGCTCGCCATATGGCGCAGGCTCAGCGGACAGACGCTGGCCGAGCCGGCGACAGACCCGCTGACGGGCGAGATAATAGCCGACGCCGGAGAGACTCTCACGCGGGCGCGCGCCGAGGAACTCGACGCGCGCGGCGTAAACGACGCCGTGATACTCGTGGACGACCGCAGCGTCAAGGTATTCTCAAACGGTATGGTGAAGCTCGACGGCTTCGTGGATTTCGATCCGGCGGAGATAGGCGTAAAGGAGCGCGTGCGGTTTATCATACTCAAGGAACTGCTCAAGACTTTCAGCGGCGACGAACTGCGCGGCGCGATAGTCGCCCGGCGCGACGATCTGATACCCCGGCATATAATAGCCGACGACATGTTTGCGGCGGCGAATTACGTGAACTGTCTCGCGCTCGGAGTGGGCGAGCCGGACGACATCGACCACCTGGGCAACAGGCGTATGCGCAGCGTCGGGGAACTGCTTCAAAATCAGGTGCGCGTGGGATTTTCGCGCATGGAGCGCGTCATACGCGAGCGCATGACGCTGCAGGATCTCGACATCATAACGCCGCAGTCGCTGATCAACATCAGGCCGGTCACGGCGGCTATAAAGGAATTTTTCGCCTCGTCTCCGCTGTCGCAGTTTATGGATCAGACGAATCCGCTTTCAGAACTGACGCACAAGCGCAGACTTTCGGCGCTGGGTCCGGGCGGACTGAGCCGTGAGCGCGCGGGATTCGACGTGCGCGACGTACACTACAGCCACTACGGGCGCCTGTGTCCGATAGAGACGCCGGAAGGCCCGAACATCGGGCTCATATCGTACCTCGCCTCACACGCGCGCGTCAATGAGTACGGCTTTCTCATCGCGCCTTTTCGCAGAGTTGAAAAGGGTACGCGCCGCGTGACCGACGAGATCGAATACCTCACGGCGGACGTCGAGGACGAATTTTTCGTGGCGCAGGCCACCGAGCCTCTCGACGACGAGGGGCGCTTGAAGAATGAGCGCATCACCTGCCGCCACCGCGACGAGATAGTGGAGGTCGAACGCGAGCGTATAGATTACGTGGACGTGTCGCCCAGCATGATGGTCTCCGTAGCCACGGCGATGATCCCCTTCCTCGAAAACGACGACGCGAACCGCGCGCTGATGGGCGCCAACATGCAAAGACAGGCCGTTCCGCTGCTCGTACCCGAGGCGCCCATAGTGGCGACGGGCGTCGAGCGCAAGTGCGCGGCGGATTCCGACGTCATCATAATCGCCGAAGAGGACGGCGTCGTCACCGACGTATCCTCCGTAAACATCACGGTCAGATACGACGGCGTCGGAGAGAAAAGCTACACCCTCGCGAAATACTCCAGGAGCAATCAGGGTACGTGCATCCACCAGCGCCCCGTAGTGGACGCGGACGACAGGGTGAAAAAAGGCGACATCCTGGCCGACGGCCCCTCGACGGCGGGCGGCGAGATTGCGCTGGGCAAGAATATCCTAGTCGGCTTCATGACGTGGGAGGGATATAATTATGAGGACGCCATACTCATAAACGAGCGCCTCGCGGTAGACGACGTGTTCACCTCCATACACATCGAGGAACACGAGATGGACGCGCGCGACACCAAGCTGGGCGCGGAGGAGATAACGCGCGATATACCCGGCGTCGGAGAGGACTCGCTGCGCTACCTCGACGAGCGCGGCATCATCTATGTCGGCGCGGAGGTACACGCGGGTGATATTCTTGTCGGTAAGGTCACGCCAAAGGGCGAGACCGACCTGACCGCCGAGGAGAGACTGCTGCGGGCGATATTCGGGGAGAAGGCCCGCGAGGTGCGCGATACGTCGCTGAAAGTCCCGCACGGAGAGAGCGGTATCGTCGTGGACGTCAAGGTGTTCACGCGCGAGAACGGCGACGAAATGAGTCCCGGCGTAAACATGGTGGTGCGCTGTTATATCGCGCAAAAGCGAAAGATAAGCGTGGGAGACAAGATGGCGGGCCGGCATGGCAACAAGGGCGTCGTATCGCGCATCCTGCCGCAGGAGGATATGCCCTTCATGCCGGACGGCACGCCGCTCGACATAGTCCTGAGTCCGCTGGGCGTGCCGTCGCGCATGAATATAGGACAAGTGCTGGAGGTGCATCTGGGATACGCCGCGCACGCGCTCGGCTGGAAGGTGGCGACGCCGATATTCAACGGCGCGAACGAGCGGGACATCCTGGAGACGTTAAAGCTCGCCGGGTTGCGCGAGGACGGCAAGAGCATCCTGTACGACGGACGCACGGGAGAGGAGTTCGACAACCCCGTCACAGTCGGCTACGTATACTTCCTTAAACTGCACCATCTCGTGGACGACAAGATACACGCGCGCTCGACAGGGCCGTACAGCCTTGTCACGCAGCAGCCGCTCGGCGGCAAGGCGCAGTTCGGCGGACAGCGCTTCGGCGAAATGGAGGTCTGGGCGCTCGAGGCGTACGGCGCGGCATACACGCTTCAGGAGATACTGACAGTCAAGTCGGACGACGTGACGGGCCGCGTGCGCACTTACGAATCCATAGTCAAGGGTCTCAATATACCGCAGCCCGGCGTGCCGGAATCTTTCAAGGTGCTTGTCAAGGAACTCCAGTCGCTTTGTCTGAATCTGCGCGTACTCGACGAGGACGGGAACGCCGTCGAGCTGAGCGGAGACGACGATATCAGCGGGATGAAGCAGTTGGAAGCGGAGTACATGGCCAGCGACGAGGAACTCATAGAGGCCGGGTATTCGATAGAAGAGGCGCCGCTTGACGACGATGAAGGGGAGAGCGGAGGCGGCGATCCGCTTTTCGGCGACGGCGGCGACGGCGGCGCGGACGGCGCGCCGTTCGAGGCCGGTATTGACAATACGGAGGATGAGCAATGAGTTACGCGGCGTTTGACGCTATCCAAATCGGCCTCGCGTCGCCGGAGATGATACGCGAGTGGTCATACGGCGAGGTCAAGAAACCCGAAACGATAAACTACAGGACGCTCAAGCCGGAGCGGGACGGATTGTTTTGCGAGAAGATATTCGGCCCGACAAAGGACTGGGAGTGTCACTGCGGAAAATATAAGAAAATACGGTATAAAGGCAAAATATGCGACCGCTGCGGCGTCGAGGTGACGAAATCGAGCGTGAGACGCGAGCGCATGGGCCACATCGAGCTTGCCGCGCCCGTATCGCACATCTGGTTTTTTAAGGGTATTCCGTCCCAGATGGGATTGCTGCTCGACATGACGCCGAGGGTACTCGAAAAGATTCTCTATTTTGCCGCGTATATAGTCGTCGATCCCGGTTCCACGCCCCTGCGCAAATACCAGATACTCGCGGAAAAGGAGTACCGCGAGATGCGCGAGAAATACGAGGACGACTTCAAGGCGGGCATGGGCGCCGAGACCATACGCGAAATCTTGCGGGAGATGGACTGCGAGAGCTTCGCGGAAAAACTGCGGGCGGAGGCGATAGAGTCGTCCGGCCAGAAAAAGGCGAAACTCATAAAGCGTCTTGAGATAGTGGACGCGTTCCGGAGATCGGGCAACGACCCGTCGTGGATGATAATAGATATTCTGCCTGTCATCCCCCCCGAAATACGCCCGATGGTGCAGCTTGACGGCGGCCGCTTCGCCACGAGCGACCTGAACGATCTGTACCGGCGCGTGATAAACCGCAACAACCGCCTAAAGAGGCTGATCAGTCTGTCGGCGCCCGATATCATAGTGCGCAACGAGAAGCGTATGCTGCAGGAGGCCGTGGACGCACTGATAGACAACGGCAGACGCGGCAGAGCTGTGACGGGCGGGAATTCGCGCGCGCTGAGATCGCTGTCGGATATGCTCAAAGGCAAGCAGGGGCGCTTCCGGCAGAACCTGCTAGGCAAGCGCGTGGACTACTCTGGGCGCTCCGTCATAGTCGTGGGACCCGACCTGAAGCTGTATCAGTGCGGCGTTCCCAAGGAGATGGCCATAGAGCTTTTCAGACCGTTTATAATGAAGAAGCTCGTCGAGGACGGCATCTCGAATAATATCAAGTCGGCCAAGAAGATGGTGGATCGCGGGGAGGTGGAGGTCTGGGACGCTCTCGAAATCGTCATAAGGGAGCATCCCGTGCTGCTCAACCGCGCGCCGACGCTCCACCGGCTCGGCATACAGGCGTTTGAGCCTGTGCTTGTCGAGGGGCGCGCCTTAAAACTGCACCCGCTCGTCTGCACGGCGTACAACGCGGACTTCGACGGCGACCAGATGGCCATCCACGTCCCGCTCTCCGCGGAGGCGCAGGCGGAGGCGCGCATACTCATGCTGTCGGCGAACAATCTGCTGCACCCGAAGGACGGTCAGCCCGTCACCGTGCCGACGCACGATATGATATTGGGCTCTTATTATCTCACGTCTCTTCGCGGCGACGAGAAGGGCGCCGGTAAGATATTCGCGTCGCCCAACGAGGCGCTGACGGCGTATCAGAACGACGACGTCGGGGTACACGCGCCCGTGAAGGTGCGCGTCGAGCGCAAGGTGGACGGCGTCACGCTGAGCAAGGTCATTGAGACGACGGTCGGCAGGATAATCTTCAACGAGCCGATACCGCAGGATCTCGGTTTTGTGGACCGGAACGACCCCGAGCGCATGTTCGATTACGAGATCAGCTTCCAGACGGGCAAAAAACAGCTCGAGGGCATAATCAGGCGCTGCATAGCCAGGCATGGCTTCACGCTGTCCGTGGAGCTCCTGGACAACATCAAATCGCTCGGTTTCAAGTATTCAACGCGCGGCGCCATAACCATATCCGTATCCGACATGACCGTCCCGGAGGCGAAGAGCAAGCTGATTCAGGACACGGAACACAAGGTCGTGGCCATTGAGCGGCAGTATAAGCGAGGGTTCATAACAAACGACGAGCGGTACAGACTTGCGGTGCGCGAGTGGGAAAAGACGACAAAGGACGTCACGGACGCGCTCGCCAGCACGCTCGACGAACTCAACCCCGTCTATATCATGGCAAACTCCGGAGCGCGCGGCAGCATGAACCAGATACGGCAGCTGGCCGGGATGCGCGGACTCATGGCGAACACGGCGGGCAAGACTATTGAGATACCTATCAAAGCCAGTCTGCGCGAGGGGCTGACGGTGCTGGAGTATTTCACCTCGGCGCGCGGCGCGCGAAAGGGATTGACGGACACGGCGCTGCGGACGGCCGACTCAGGCTACCTCACGCGCCGCCTCGTGGACGTCTCGCAGGACGTCATAATCCGCGAGTACGACTGCGGTACGCACGAGGGAGTGACGGTCTCCGGCGCCGAGACCGTCGCGAGCCGCGACTTCAACGATTACGCGCGATTCGCGGAGTACCTGCGCGGGCGGACGGCCGCCATGCCGATATACGATGTGTACACCGGCGAGGTCATCGTCGAGAAGGGCGCGAAGATAGAGTCGGAGGGCGTCGCGGCCGTCAGTTCGCGCAGCGTCGAGCGCGTTGTGCTGAGACTCGAGGAGAGTTCGCTCGGCGAACTGATACACGGGCGCTATCCCGTCTCCGACATCCTGTCGGCGAAAACGGGCGAGACGCTGTTCACGCGTGACAACATGCTCTCGCCGGCGGACGCGGCCGTGCTGGAGGCGCACGACGTCTTTGATATCACCGTGCGTTCCGTCCTGGCCTGCGAGTCGGAGAGCGGCGTGTGCTCAAAATGCTACGGCATCAATCTGGCGACGGGCAGTCCCGTTTCCATCGGCGAGGCCGTGGGCGTCATAGCCGCCCAGTCGATCGGCGAGCCGGGTACTCAGCTCACGATGCGGACGTTCCACACGGGAGGCATCGCGGGCGACGACATCACGCAGGGACTGCCGCGCGTCGAAGAGCTGTTCGAGGCGCGCAAGCCGAAAAAGATGTCGATACTCGCGGAGATCGGCGGAAAGATTGTGATAGAGGAGACGCGCAGGAACGCGATCGTAGCCATAAATATTATAAATCAGGAGCGTGAGGACGACATCCGCGTGTATCAGTCGCCGTATTCCGCCGGAATCAGAGTGAATACGGGCGACATCGTGGCCCGCGGCGACAGGCTGACCGACGGCGCGCTCAATCCCCACGACGTCATGCGCATACGCGGCAAGGAAGCGGCGCAGTCCTACCTGATATCCGAGGTGCAAAAGGTGTACGGCCAGCACGGCGTGGATATCAACGATAAGCATATAGAGGTCATCGTGCGCCAGATGATGCGCAAGGTTCGCGTTGAGGACGGGGGCGACACACCTCTGCTCTCGAGCACAATAGTCGATATTCTGGATCTCAGACACGAAAACAAGATCATCAACGAACGCATAGCGGCCGGGGAGACCGAGCTGCGCACGGCGACGTACTCGCAGCTGCTCATGGGAATAACAAAAGCGTCGCTCGCCACGGAATCGTTTCTGTCGGCGGCCTCGTTCCAGGAGACGACGAAGGTACTCACGGGCGCGGCCATCAAGGGCAAAGTAGACAGACTTGTCGGACTGAAAGAGAATGTGATAATAGGCAAACTGGTCCCGGCCGGCAGCGGGCTGTCCATCTACCGCAAATTTGACAGCGAGCACTCCATCGCGCTCGACAGTGCCGCTGAGGACGATGTCGACCTCTCCGTGCTGCTCGGCACGACGAACGCTATATAAACAGACAGAGGCAACACACACGCAAATACGGCCGCGCGCGCCCCGCGTAATCTTCGATTGCCCGGCGGCGCGCGCGGCCGCGTTTTATGCCGTTTCACACGACTTTCGCAAACATTTCACATTTAATTAATAAAATGTCCATAAAATCCCTCTTTCGGAGGTGTATACTTACGGTGATCCGGAGGCGCGGCGCGGCGTTTGAGACCTCGCGCCCGCCCGCCCCCGGACGACAAGCGTACCGAAAGGGGTTAACACACATGAGTTCTAAAACAGAATCCGGCGCGCCTGAGCGGAACGCGACGCCGCCGGCGGAGACGATTCCGATTTCGGGTCCGTCTCCGCCGGGCGGCGACGACGTACCGCTCGAACCGTCGCCCAAGCCGAAACGGCGCGGGAGGGTGGGGCGCATTGTGCGGTGGAGCGTCGTCGCCGTTATTCTGGCGGCGGCGATCGTCTTCGGGCGGCGCGCCTACAACAGGATGCAAGGCGGCGCGACTCCGGCGATTTCGCTGTATCAGACAGACACGGCGCAGCGGCGCGACATAATCTCGTCGCTCAGCGGCAGCGGCACTCTTCAGCCGGCCGAATCGTACACGGTGACGACGCTGGTCGAGGGGGAAATACTCTCGGCCGACTTTTCCGAGGGGGACACAGTCGAAAAGGACACCGTGCTGTATGAGATCGACAGTTCCGGAACGTCAAACTCAATAGAGCGCGCCGAACTCACGCTCGCCTCCGCCCGCAACAGCTACGACAGACAGATCGAAAATCTCGAAAAGCTCAGCGTCATATCGAAAAACAGCGGTTACGCCGTCTCCGTGGACATCAAGCCCGGCGACAGCGTATCGCCCGGGCAGATCGTCGCGCATCTTGCCGACTTTTCCGTTATGACAGTCGATATACCGTTCCTGACCGGCGACGCGGAGAACTTTTACGTCGGGCAGGAGGCCGCCGTGACGCTTGAAGATTCGTTTGAGACGCTTCCCGGCGTAGTAGCGAAGATAGGCGTCGCCAATAGCACGCTGGCAGGAAACGTAATCGTCAGATACGTCACGATAGACGTGCCGAACCCCGGCGGTATATCCCCGGGCCACGCCGCGACTGCCGATGTCGGAGACGCGCAGTGCAGCGATTCCGGCGCGTTCAAATACAAATCGGAATCGGACGTGACCGCCGAAATAGCGGGCGACGTCGGCGCGGTGAACGTGTCGGAGGGCGATTACGTGAGCGAGGGCGACGCAGTCGCGCTGCTCACGAGCACGACGCTGTCCGACCAGATAGACAGCGCGTACCGCTCCGTGCGCGACGCGGAGATAGCGCTGCAAAACCAATACGATCAACTCGATTCATTTACCATAACATCCCCCATAAGCGGCACTATAGTGGAAAAATCCTTCAAGGAAGGCGACACGCTCAGCACGGGCAAGTCGCTGTGTACCATATATGACATGTCGTATCTCGAGTTCACAATGAATATTGACGAACTCGATGTAAGGCTCGTCGCGGTCGGCCAGGATGTCGCGGTGACGTCGGACGCCGTCGAGGGCGAGCGCTTTTCCGGAGTCGTGACGAAGATCAGCATACAGGGCGCGACATCGGGCGGCGTCACCACATATCCCGTCACCGTGCGGATAGAAGACGCGGAGAATTTGCTGCCGGGGATGAATATAGACGCGGAAATCGTGACAGAGAGCGTGACGGGCGCCGTCACCGTTCCGATAGCGGCCGTCCAGCGCGGCAACCGCGTGATAGTCAATCGTGGCGGAGGCGACGCGTCCGCCGTGACGGACGCCCGCTCCCTGCCGGAGGGATTTGAGCTCGTCGACGTCGTCACCGGCGCGAGCGACGAGGACTATATAGAGATTGTGTCCGGACTGAACGAGGGCGACAGCATCGTATACATGGGCGCCGTGACGGAGACGGCGGCGGAGATGCCCGGATTCGGAATGGGCGCTATGCCCGGAGGCGGCGGCGCTATGCCCGGAGGCGGCATGGCGGGAGGCGGCATGGGCGGAGCGCGTATGCAGTTCGGAGGGTAGCGCCACATGGAGAACAAACCGCTTATTGAATTTCGGTCCGTGTCAAAATACTATTACATGGGCGACAATGTCGTCAGGGCGGCCGACAGGATATCGCTTTCGGTAAACCGCGGCGAGTTTGTGGCAATAGTGGGGCAGTCGGGATCCGGAAAATCCACTTGCATGAACATCATCGGTTGTCTCGACACGCCGACGTCCGGCGAGTATATGCTCGACGGGCGCAATGTGGGAGATCTGCGGAAGAATAAGCTCGCGGAGATACGCAACGAGATGGTCGGATTCATATTCCAGCAGTACAATCTTCTGCCAAAGGCCAACCTGCGTGAGAACGTCGAAATACCCCTGATGTACGCCGGCGTACCGAAAGGGGAGCGCAAGCGCCGCGCCGTGGAGGTTCTCACGTCGCTCGGGCTGGGGGACAAACTCAAAAACAAGCCGAACCAGCTCTCCGGCGGCCAGCAGCAGCGCGTATCCATAGCGCGGGCTCTCGTAAGCCGGCCGGCGCTGATACTCGCCGACGAACCAACGGGCGCGCTCGACTCAAAGACGGGGCGCGAGGTGCTGTCCATCCTGCAGGGCCTGCACACACAGGGACACACCATAGTGCTCATAACGCACGACGGTTCCATAGCGAAAAAGGCGCAGCGCGTCGTGCGGCTGGAGGACGGCCGCGTTGTGTACGACGGAGACTCCGCGCTCGCCTGACGGCGCTCCGCGCGCCGCCGCGGCGGGCGCGGAGGATATAAAGGGGGCCGAAATTTGAATCCTTTAGAATCATTTGAACTTGCGATAAAGAATATTGCTGCGGGGAAGGTGCGCGCGTTTCTCACCATGCTCGGCATTATCATAGGCGTGATGGCCGTCATACTGATAGTGGGTATTGGCAACGGCCTGAGCGCCTACATGGTCGAGCAGTTTCAGAGTATGGGTACAAACACGCTCAACGTGAACATCTTCGGGCGCGGAAGCGCGCGCGCCGTCTCGCCGGACGATATGTACGCGCTCGTGGACGATAACCCGGATTACCTGGCGCTTATCTCACCCACGTCCTCCATGAGCGGGGACGTAAAGACCGGTAACGAGACGTATTCGACAAGCATAACAGGCGTCGGGGAGGATTACTTCGACATAAGGCAGTACAGCGTAAACTCGGGACGCGGGCTATATTTTGTAGACATTGACAAGCGCTCGCGCGTGTGTGTCGTCGGCAGCTATATCGCGAACGAGTACTATTCGGGCGGTGCCGTGGGCGAGAGGATGCGCATAGCCGGAACCGATTTCACCATAGTGGGCGTACTCGCGGAGGAAGCCGACAGTGAGGAGAGCGGCACGGACGACGCCGTTTACGTCCCGTACAGCGTGGCCTCGCGGCTGTCCGGCGCCGCGGTGAACTCATACGTGCTCACGGTAGTCTCGGAGGATGAGGCCGCGGCGAGCAAGAAAATTGTCGAGAACAAGCTGCTTGACGTATTCGGCAACAGCAACGCCTACCGCGTACAGAGCATGACGGAACTGCTCGACACGATGAGTCAGATGCTGGGCATCGTCATAATCGTGCTGGCCGCCATAGCCGGCATATCGCTTGTAGTCGGCGGAGTGGGTATTATGAACATCATGCTCGTGTCCGTCACGGAGCGCACGCGCGAGATAGGTATACGCAAGGCGCTCGGGGCGAAGGAGCGGTATATAATGTCGCAATTTGTCATTGAGGCCGCCGTGACGAGCGCCATTGGCGGACTGCTGGGCATAGCGGCGGGATATGGTCTCTCGACATTGGCTACGCGGATACTGACGGATGTGACGGGTGAATCCCTCGCGGTGTCGCCCACCTCGACGGCCGTGCTGACGGCCTTCGGCGTGTCGGCCGCCATCGGCATCCTGTTCGGATACCTCCCCGCAAAGAAGGCCGCGCGCCTGAATCCGATAGACGCGCTGCGGTATGAATGACGGGGACGCGGGCGCGGGAGATGAGGGGCGCGAAAGCGAAAAGTAGGGAGGATTTGTGTATGAAAAGAATGGTATCGGCGGTCTTGGCGCTGTTGCTGGCGCTCGGCGCCGCCCCGCCGCTCGCGGCGGACGGCGCCGAAACGGACGCCGGGAGCGCCGAGGACATTGTGCGGGCGCTCGGCATTATGGTCGGCGACGAAAACGGCGACATGGACTTGGGCGGCGGCGTGACGAGGGCGCAATTTTGCAAGATGATGACGGTTGCGTCCGTGTATCGCGACAGCGCCGGCGCCGCGAGCGGATACTCCATGTTCAAGGATCTGCGGAGCTCGCATTGGTCGTACAGCTACGTGACGGTCGCCGTCAATAACGGCTGGTTTGTCGGGTATGTGGACGGCGCCTTCAGGCCGGACGACGCTATCAAACTGGAGGAAGCGGCGACGGCGCTGCTGCGGCTGCTCGGATACGATAAGACAGACACGTCCGGCGCCTATCCAGCGGCGCAGCTCGGCAAGGCGGACGGACTGGGTCTTCTCAAGGACGTTCCGGCCCGGCGCGGCGACGAACTCACGCGCCGTGAGGCGCTGCTTCTCTTTTACAATCTGCTCACCGCCAAGACGAAGCAGGGCGAGACATACGCCGTGACGCTCGGCTGCAAACTTGACGGCGCGGGCAAGCCGGATTACGCGAGTCTCGTCGCCTCCGGCACGGAGGGTCCGTTTGTTTTGAAAGGTGGCGGGGACGCCGCGGCCGTCATTCCATTCACCATGACTAACATATCCGTATACCGTAACGGCAGACAGGCGGCCCAGCTGAACACCGAGAACTACGACGTCTGCTACTACAACGCCAATCTGCGTACTGTTTGGCTGTACTCAAACCGCGTGACGGGCGTTCTGTCCGCCGTCGGCCCCGGGATATCGTCGCCCGAGAACGTCACGGTGGACGGCAAGACGTATAATATCGGCGTCTCGGCGGCGGCGTATAAGGTGTCGTCGTCGGGCGCCCTGCGCGTCGGCGACACGGTGACGCTTCTGCTGGGAATGGACGACGCGGCGGTCGACATAATCCCGGCGTCCGAACTCTCCGGCACGTATTACG
The DNA here is from genome assembly GCA_031278515.1 of Oscillospiraceae bacterium. Lineage (GTDB taxonomy): Bacteria > Bacillota > Clostridia > Oscillospirales > Oscillospiraceae > JAISBX01. Next base: position 15,441 of record JAITKI010000085.1, read on the forward strand.
GCGTCGTCACGGACAAGACGCCGTCCGTCTATACGGACGGCGACGGGACTACAGTTACGGGATACGCGCTCACAGTGGCGTGTACGGACGGCGCGGAGCGCGCGTTCAACACGAGCTCGGTCTCAATCGATACGGGCAGCGTGGTTGAGTGCGGCTACACAGGCTCGCGTCTTGAGGCGAAATTGATAACATCCGCCGCGACGGGAGGCGCTGTCAACAAGGAAGCGACCGCGCTGGGCGACACGTCTTTCGCGGACGACATCGGAATACTCGATTCCGACTCGAAGGGCGGATACGCCGTGTTGGAACCCTCGCGCCTTAGCGGCGTGACGCTCGCCAGGGAGCGCGTCAGGCTGCGCATACTCAACACGGACGGCGAAATAAGCCATCTCATCTTGAATAACGCCACGGGAGACTTATACTCCTATGTGCTGCTCACGGGCGTGTCTGAAAGTGTGTCGGAGTCCGCGATGTCCGTCAGCGGCGTGTACAACTATCTCGCGGACGGCAAGCCGGGCAGCGTATCGGGCAGCTCCGTCTATTTCCTGCGCACAGGAGGCGCGGTGCTGCAATACGACTCAGACGGCGGCGTGTCAAGCATAAAAAACCTCACGGAAATCGCCCCGAGTTCTGTCGGCGGCGACACGCTGATCGCGGGGGACAAGACTTACGAACTGGGAGACGGCGTTCAGACGTATATACGCAGCGGCGTCGAATACTATCAGGCATCCTCCCCCGAGGATGTCGCGGACACCGGACGCTATACGCTGCGCGCGTGGTACGACGAACTCGGCGCGCCCGCCGGCGGCAAGGTGCGTGTAATTCTGGCGGTGGAAAACAAGCGGGGCTGAACGGGCGGCGTCGTCCCCGCCCGCGGCGTCGTCACGGCGCCGGCATCCGCGCGTTGAGTTTTTTCATCTCGAACGCCACGAGGACGGCGGTGAGTATGAACGACGCCATATCGGAGACGGGAGAGGCCGACGCCACGCCGTATATACCCCAGACGCGCCCGAAAATAAGTATGCACGGTATGAGCACTATCACCTGTCGCAGCATCGACAGCAGTATCGCCGTGCCGGGCCGCCCCGTCGCGACGAACAGATTCGCGGAAACTATCTGAAATCCGTTTATCGGGAACGAAATCATCGTCAGCCGGAGCGCCGTCGGCGCGAATTGCAGCAGTGTCGCGCTGCCGTCCGGCGAGAACAGCTTGACAATCGGCTCCGCCAACAGCGTCACGGCCGTGAAACCGGCGACGCAGATGGCGCACGCGGCACCGACCGCTCTGACGTACGCCTTTTTTACGCGGTCGAATTTCTTCGCGCCGTAGTTGTATCCGACGATGGGCTGGAACCCCTGATTGAGACCGAAAATGGGCATCAGTATCAGCATTGTTATCGAGTTGACTATGTTCATGCCGGAGAGCGCTATGTCGCCGCCGCTGGCCGCGCCGAGCGACAGCGCCCCGTATTTGCTCGCGCTGCTGTTGTACACAAACTGTACGCAGGAGGCCGCGAGCTGCAACAGACATCCCGAGGAGCCGAACGCCGCGATCTGCGCCGTGATCTCACGCGACGGCTTAAAAAGCTTCGGCGTGAGTCTCACGACGGCCTTTTTCCTGACAGTAAAGTTGAGGATCCAGACCATCGAGGCAAACTGCGAGATTATCGTCGCCAGGGCCGCGCCCTCAACGCCCCACTTAAAAACGAATATGAAGATGGGATCTAAAATCGCGTTCATGAACGCGCCGACGAGCATACCGGCCATCGTGATTTTCGGGAAACCCTGCGCGCGCGTACAGTGGGACAGCCCGAAGCCGACCATCGAAAAGACTTGCCCGTACGCGATTATGCGGAAGTACGCCTTTCCGAATTTAAGCGCCTCGCCGTCCTCCTGCGCGCCCATTATCGAAAACAGCGGGTCCAGGAAGATGAGGCAGAGCGCGGTGAGCAGCGCGGCGGCGCCAAACAGCAGGAAAAAGCAGTGATTGAGCGCGTTTTCCGCATCGCCTCGCCGCCCCTCCCCGAGGCGTATTGAGATCATATTGGCCGCGCCCGCCCCGAACAGCATGGCGATAGCCATGGAGATGGTCATAACAGGCATCGAGAGCGCAAGCCCGCCGAGCGCCAATTCGCTCACGCCCCAGCCGACGAACACTCTGTCTATGATATTGTAGAGCGCGTTCACCAGCATCCCGGTTATCGCCGGGAGCGAAAATTGAAGAAGCAATTTCCCTACAGGCTCCGTTCCCAGCCTGTCGGCCGCGCGCTCAACGCCGCCGCCGGGCGCCTTATCTGTGTCTTTTGTCAAGTATATGTTCCCCCGGTCTGTAGTTACGCGCGCTCCCGCCGCTTTTGCCCGTAAATATCTACTGTTTTTATCCGCGCCCTTCCAAAATTTCGCCGCCCGGCGCGGCAGAACGGCGCCGGGCGGCGTCAGTCAATGCAAAGAAATCCCAGATCGTTTAAGACAACCATCGCGCCCACAGGATCGTTTGAACTGAAACCGTAGTCTTTCAGCGCCGTGTGCGTCGCTTCCGCGACCTCTTTCATCACGGACGTCAGCACGGCGCCGGAGCTCATCGAGCCGTCCTCCGCGACGGAAACGGCGTCGGCGCCCGCCTGACACAGGAACATCGCCGCGTTTAAGGTCTTGTGCGGAAGCAGAAAATAGTACAGATGCTTGCAGCGCTCAAACAGTCCGCGCGCAAAATCGCACACCTCCGGGTTCTCAAAAGGTTCCTCCGGATCGTCCCCGTACAGGAACTGCATGAGGAGCTTCGCCCTGCCGGCCATTCCGCAGCGCTCCATGACCTCTATCAATCTGTCAAACCGCCCGAAATCCATGTCGTCTATTTCGTCCTCTGAAAACGGACATATCACGACAGAGGCCCGAATGACGTCCGGCGCGCCAATCTCCTGCTCATACAAAAAATCCATCCGCCGTCGCCCCCCTTCCGCTCACTTCCTTATCATACCACAAAAATAACGCGGCCGCAAGCGCGTCGGCGACCGCGGGTGTAGATAAAAATAATAGGCATTTATGAAAAACGAGGGGGAGAAGCACACAGAGCAGAGAGGACAAACATTTCGACATCGGAGTGCCAAAGACCACTTTCGGCTTTTGCCTTCAACGAGCAGAAGACGCGGGACAATACAAAGCCAATGTGTCATGCCGACAAAAATCACCTGTCAACCGCTTATGTTTGTAAAAAAATGTCGTTTGTGATATGATTGGGCTATCAGCCGGTGACAAGTTGAAAACTTTGTTACTGATGTGAAACTTAAAAGCTTCAAAATTAAAACCGTGTTTATTGAAAGGAAACATG
>JAITKI010000102.1 GCA_031278515.1 Oscillospiraceae bacterium
CACCGCCCAAAATCCGATCCACAAATGACATCTGACACAAGGTTTATAAGCCCGTGGCGACACCCGAGCCGACACCCGAGCCGACACCCGAGCCGACGCCGGAGCCAACACCCGAGCCAACACCCGAGCCAACGCCGGAGCCAACACCCGAGCCGACGCCCGAGCCAACACCCGAGCCGACGCCCGAGCCCGAAGATCCGGAGGAACCCGAAGAGCCCGAAGAACCGGAAGAGCCCACCACTCCCACCACTCCCGGCGGCAGCGGCGGCGGCGGCAGCGGCGGCGGCGGTGGCGGCACGGGCGGCGTGACGACCACTACACCTACGCCGGAGACTACCATAGAGGACGAGGAGCCGCCGCTCGCCGGCGCTGACGACGAGGTGACCATAGAGGATGAAAAAACCCCGATGGCGGCCTTTATCCTGGAGCGCATAGCGTATGTCAACGGATACCCCGACGGCTCGGTAAACCCGGACGGCAGCCTCACGCGCGCGGAAGTCGCGGCCATGCTGTTCAGACTGCTCAGCGACGCGGCGAAGGACGATCCGCTGACATCGACGTTCGCGGACGTTGAGGACGGCAAGTGGTACGCGCAGGCCGTGTCATACCTCGCGAGCATAGGCATAGTGACGGGCTATGAGGACGGGAGCTTCAAGCCGAACGCCCACATCACTCGGGCCGAATTTGCGGCCATCATCTCCAGGTTCGACGCGAGCTGGAGCGAGGGAGGCGCCGGGGAGCGGTTCGTTGACGTGAAGAAAGACTTCTGGGCATTTGCGAACATAACAGCCGCGGCCGAAAAGGGCTGGATGAGCGGATATCCGGACGGGACGTTCAAGCCAAACGGAGAGATAACGAGAGCGGAAGCCATAACGGCCATCAACAACATGCTTGACCGTGAACTGACTCCGGCGGAAGTACCGGACGACGCGCCCGTCTACACCGACTTGACAGAAGAACACTGGGCGTACACGGACATCATCGAAGCGACGTACGACTGGGCGGCCGCGACCGGCGCCGGAGAAGAGGGCGAGTCCGAGACGGACGCCGAGACCGGAGACGAGAGCGCGGAGTAGAGCGCCGGGATACGGCGCAACGAGATTCCGGCTTCCGAAAGCCGGACGCAAACAGAGCAAATAACATAGGCAAAAAAGGGGGCCCCGCGCGCCGCAGGTTGGCGCGCGGGGCCCTTTTTTTGCCGCCGCGCGCGGCGAGAACCAAGCTCCCGTGACTCGTTTGTGATGGCCCCGGCCGTGACAAACGAAATGATTTCTGAAATTCTTGTTGACAAGGACGGCGCGTGCGGATATAATTGTACCTGTGGTGATTGACGGTTCGAGCGTTGAAGGTGAGTTTGGAGATGGCCGCGCCGTTTTTTACACCCCCGCGCGGGAACTCCGGCGCCGGAAGATACAAAAACGCGGGGAGTGTTCTGTGTGTTCACGGGACGCGCCGCGGGATGTGGCGGAATAATTGCCGGTCGACGGCGCGCGGGGCTTTTTACGCCCGAACCGTTGATAGAGTGTTTTGCGAGAGTGCTGGAATAGGTAGACAGGCACGTTTGAGGGGCGTGTGTCGAATGGCGTGTGGGTTCAAGTCCCATCTCTCGCACCAGTCATGCCGGACGGTCCGGCTGCGTTTGTGTGCTTCCCGGTCGCCATGAGGTTGCGGCGTTCGGGTGCGCGCCGCCGGGCGGTTTGCGTGTGTTAATTGTATTGGCGCCGTCCAAATGGGCGGTCGAACCGCGCCGAAAGGCCGCGTTGCGGCCGCGCGCGGATTGCGGTTGCGCAACGCGCCGCTCTCCGCGTTTACGCTAAAGCGCGGCCGATATGCGGGCGTGTAAAGGGGGAGTCGCGTACGGCTATACGCGAGATTCACAGAAAATCCGCGGTACCTGTGTACGGCGCGGCGGCGGCGTGGGCGCTGTACTGTTTGTTGCTGCCGACGTATAAGCTGTGGCATTTTCTGCCTGCGGCGGCGGCTGCGCTGCTCGCGCACTACGCGCTCTCGTGCGTATTCAAGGGCAAAACGGTGCTGGAGAGTGTTCCGGATCCCCCGGTGAGAACGGGCGATGAGACGGTTGACAAGCTGCTGCGCGACGGTGAGGACGCGGTTGCGCGGATGATGAGAGCGCGCGACGCGGCGGACGACCCGGCGATAAGAGAAAAGATTGCCGGAATAGCGGAGATCACGTCTAAAATATTCAATGACGCCGCCGCCGACCCGTCCGACTGCGCCGGGATTCGCCGCTTTGCGGACATTTTTGTGCCGGAGACGGAGAAATTGCTGACATCTTATGTGAAGCTCATCGCCGGGAACGCCGGCGGCGGACAGGCGGAGTCTGTGAAGCGCTCAATGGAAGACGTGTTGGATACAATTCTCGCGAGCTATCGGAGGCAATTTGACGCCCTTTTCAAAAATCAGGTCATGGACATTGAGACGGACATAAAGGTTCTGAAAGACATGCTCAAACGCGAGGGGCTGTCAGAGAGCGATTTTAATTGAAAGTGGTGACTACACAATGTCGGAAAACATCGGGTACACGCCCGGCCTGACACTTGACCCGGCGGGCGCGCCGACTGCGGGCGCCGTCGCGCCGCCGCCCGCCGAAGAGCAGGCGATGCGCGACGCGGTCGCGGTGAAGCTGGACATGAGCCGGCTCAGCGAGGACGAACAGGCGCAAGTGCGCGAATTCGCCAAAAAGATAGACATTACCGACACGAACACGGTGATGACGTACGGCGCGTCGTCGCAGAAGAATATCGCCGATTTTTCCGCGTCCACGCTGGGCAGCGTGCGCGCAAAGGACATGGGCGAGGTGGGCGATATGCTGGCGAACCTCGTCGTGGAGCTGAAGGGCCTGGGCGCCGCCGATGGGGAGAAAAAGGGAATCTTCGGCCTCAAAAAGAAAGCGCAAAACCAGATAGCCGTGCTCAAGTCCCGGTACGACAAGGCGGAGGCGAATGTTGACAAGATAAGCGAACTGCTTGAGAAGCGTCAGATCACGCTGCTGAAAGACGCCGCCATGCTTGATAAGATGTACGAACTCAATCAGGCGTATTTCAAGGAACTCACCATGTACATCCTCGCCGGCAGGGAGCGCCTTGAGGAATGTCGGGCGACGACGCTGCCGGAGCTGCGGAGCAAGGCCGAGAAATCCGGATTGCCCGAGGACGCCCAGGCGGTCAACGACTACGTCAACATGCTCGAACGCTTTGAGAAGAAGCTGTATGACCTCGAACTGACGCGCATGATTTCCATCCAGATGGCGCCTCAGATACGTCTCATCCAGAATAACGACAGCATGATGGTCGAAAAAATACAGACTTCCATAGTTAACACGATACCGCTGTGGAAGAGCCAGATGGTGCTGGCGCTCGGAATGCACCACTCGCAGCAGGCCATGCAGGCGCAGCGCGACGTCACGAACATGACTAACGAATTGCTGCGAAAGAACGCGGAAACGCTGAAGACCGGTACGGTGGAGATAGCGAAGGAGTCGGAGAGAGGCATAGTCGATATCGAGACATTGACAGCCACCAACCGCACGCTTATCGAAACGCTGGAGGAAGTGCGCGCCATACAGTCCGAGGGGGCGCAGAAGCGCCGCGAGGCCGAGGCCGAACTCGGGCGCATTGAGGGAGAACTCAAGCAGAAGCTGCTGGAGTTTAGTAAGTGACTGTCGGAAACGCGCTGAAAAGCAGAAAAACCGCCGCTGTGGCGCTGGTTCTGTCAATGCTCGTGTTCACGCCGGCCGGCGTGCGTGTCAGTTTTGCCCGTGAGGCGGCGAAAGTGGAAAAGATGTTTTACGACGGTATCCCGGGCAGACAGTACACAAAGCCGCCGATTGACGCGCAGCTCGACACGTACTCCAACGCGATGCTCGGATACGCGACCGTGGCGGCGAAATATCCCGATCTCGCGGAGGCCGCGAACACGGTGCTTGCCGTGCGGAGAGATCTGCTGGGCGCGGAGACCGTGATGGAGAAATACAGGGCGTATATCGCTCTGGTTTCGGCGGTTGGCGATTTGCATGAGATTATTATCTCAGACGGCCGCAGTCAGAGCGATTATGACGCGTGGAACGACTATGGCAGTACCGGACACGGCGCCGGCGAGTTCATAAAGAAAGTGGCCGGGGACTACAACGGCGAAGTGGATAAGCTGCTCGATATGGCGGATGAGTTTCCGATTCGCTATATGGGAGGCGGTTTGGCGCGGCCCTCGCTGACGGAGCTGCGATTCGGCGCGTACGGCGGCGAGAGCCCCGTGTGACCGGCCGGATCGGACGTGACGGACGGGATACCCGCGTAGATATCCTGCGGCGGATTGACGAACGCCGCTCACGGAAGTATCAGAGGGGGAAAGTTGAAATAAAACGAAAGGCATGGTCACAGACATGAAAAAAGCGCTGGCGGTAATATTTTCACTCATGCTCGCGGGCCAACTGTGCTTGACCGCGCTGGCCGTCGTGGAGAAGACCGACGACTTCTACGTCGCCGATTACGCGGGCGTACTCACAGCGGCGACAAAGGAGCAGATCATAAGCTCGAACGCCGACGTTGACGGGCTGGAAGCGCTGTGCGACGGCGCGCAGGTCGTCGTCGTCACGGTGGAGTACCTGGACGGCATGTATTCCGACGAGTATGCTATGCAACTCTTTAACGACTGGGGCGTCGGCTCGGCGGAGGCCAATAACGGTATGCTGCTCCTGCTGGCGACAAAGGAGAACAAGGCGTGGCTGACGGTAGGCGCCGGACTCACCGGAGTGTTTACCGACAGTGTCGTAGACGGCTACTTTGAGGAATATTTCTGGAAAGATTTCGACGCGGGGCGATATGACGCGGCTGTTAATAACCTGCTCGAGCCGCTGTTTACGTGGTACGCCGGTTACTACGGTATCGATACGGCTCCGGCGGAGACGGAAGCGGTTCCGGATTATCGACCGGGGGCGGGAGCGGTTCCGGATTATCGGCCTGAGACGGAAGCGTCCCGTTCACCCGGAGTCAGTTTGCCGATGCGTTCGGTCGGGGGTTTCTTCGCGGGGCTGTTCGGCGCGATAGGCGGGTTTATCAGGGCGATACTCTTAATAGCTGTGTTTGTGGTGGCGTTCATAATCGCGGTGTCGCTGTCCGCAGACAGGAGGCGCTACCATTCGTACTACTCGCACATGGGTATGCCACCGCCGCCGTATCACTTTTGGTACATGTGGGGCGGCCACCGCCCGTATCGCGCGTGGTACCACAGCACATACGGTCACAGGCGCGGACCGGGACCGCGTGGTCCGCGTCCGCCGCGAGGCCCCGGCGGGGGAGCGTCTCCGCGTCCGCCGCGCTCAGGCGGCGGCTTCGGCGGCTTTGGCGGCGGCGGGCACTCCGGCGGGAGCGGGCGTTCGGGCGGCGGTTTCGGCGGTTTCGGCGGCGGCGGACACTCCGGCGGCGGCGGCTTTGGCGGTTTCGGCGGCGGCGGCGGACACTCCGGCGGCGGCGGACATGGCGGCGGCGGCGGTGGGCGCCGATGATTGCGGTTGCGGTGGCAAAACCGTCGCGGGCGCCGATGATTGTGTTGTGAGGTAAGTGAATTGACGCTGGAGGGAAAAATCGCCGTGGTGACGGGGGCGTCGCGCGGCATAGGACGGGCGATCGCGCTGCGGTTCGCGCGCGCCGGGGCGGCCGTGGCGGTTGTGTACGCGTCCGACGCGGAAAGGGCCGACGAGGTGTGCCGCGAGGCGGTCGAATACGGCGCTCGCGCGACCGCGTATCAGTGTGATGTGAGCGATTTCGGGGCTGTGAAAAACACCGTGGGCGCCATACGTGAGTTTTTCGGAACGATTGACATCCTTGTCAATAACGCGGGCGTGACGGGCGACGGCCTGATAATGGCGATGAAAGAACAGAGCTTTGACCGTGTGATCGGAACGAATCTCAAGGGCGCTTTCAACATGATACGCCACTGCGCTCCGATTTTTGTAAAGAACCGGAGCGGAAGGATTCTCAATATAAGTTCCGTCGCCGGTCTGTCAGGCAACGCCGGACAGGCCAATTACGCGGCGTCCAAGGCCGGACTCGTCGGTCTGACGAAGACGGTTGCGCGCGAGCTCGCGTCCAGAGGGATCTGCTGCAACGCCATCGCTCCCGGCCTGATCAGCACGGACATGACGGCAAAGCTGGACGACGGCGGGATCGTGCGCGCGATACCGCTCGGACGCGTCGGGCGCCCGGATGAGGTCGCGGAACTGGCGCTGTTTCTGTGCTGTGAACTCTCCGGTTACATAACGGGCGAGGTGGTTCGCATCGACGGCGGTTTGGCCATGTGACGCGCGCCGACCGGGCAAGCCCGGCGCGCGCTGAAGCCGCGTGAGGCCCCGGCTGTCACGATGGGTTGTAAGACAAAACTCCGCGTTGGAGGAAAGGAAGATATATCCCGGATATGAGAAGAGTTGTTGTGACAGGGATGGGAGCGGTGACGCCGGTCGGTAACGACGTCGGTTCCATGTGGCGGTCTCTGTCTGCGGGCGAACACGGAATAGGGCCGATAACGCGTTTCGACGCGAGCGGCTATAAGGCGTCGCTGGCGGCCGAGGTCAAGGATTTTGACCCCTTGCGCTATATGGAGCGGAGCGAGTCGCGCCGAATGGATCTGTACTCGCGGTACGCCATAGCGTCCGCAGCGCAGGCGACGGAAGACAGCGGGATACTCGGAAAGATTGAGCCCGAGCGTTTTTCTGTGTATTTCGGTTCCGGAACGGGCGGTATCGTCACGTTCTCAGAGGAACACCGCAAACTGCTGGAGGCGGGGCCGCGGCGCGTGTCCCCCCTGTTTGTGCCGATGATGATATCAAATATCGCGGCGGGCAATATCGCCATACGATACGGCGCGCGCGGTCAATGCCTGTGCGTCGTCACGGCGTGCGCCACAGGCGCGAGCGCCATAGGCGAGGCGTGCCGCGCGATACGCCACGGGTACGCCGACGCCGCAATCGCCGGCGGCAGCGAGGCGGCCGTGACGGAAATGTGCGTCGCCGGCTTTGGCAATATGACGGCGATGTCGTCGTCACGCGACCCGGACGCGGCGTCTCTGCCGTTTGACAGGCGGCGCGCCGGTTTCATCCTCGGAGAGGGCGCCGGAGCGCTGATTTTGGAAGAATACGGGCGCGCCCGCGCGCGCGGCGCGAAAATATACGCGGAGGTCGCGGGTTATGGCGTCACCTGCGACGCGCACCACATGACGGCGCCCGACCCGGACGCGCGTTCCGCCTCTCGGGCCGTCACCGACGCCTTTAATGAGGCCGGGCGTCCGGAGGGGGCGATATACATAAACGCGCACGGCACGGGTACTCCGCTCAACGATGCGGCGGAAACGCTGGCCGTGAAGCTGGCGTTCGGGGACGGCGCGTCGCGCGTGGCTATCAGTTCCACCAAGTCCATGACGGGACACATGCTCGGCGCGGCAGGTTCCGTGGAGGCGATTATCGCGATCCTCGCCATGAACAACGGTCTGCTCCCGCCGACTGTGGGGCTTTGCGAACCGGACGGAGAGTGCGACCTCGACTACGTGCCGCTTACGGCGCGCCGCGCGGACGTAGGTCTGTCGATGTCCCTCTCTATGGGATTTGGCGGGCATAACGTGTGCCTGGCGTTTTCAAAAGTCGAGCCGTAACGGGGCGGCGTCAAGATCTACCGGGCAAATTTATCCGAGATCTGACTTAGATACCGCAGAGCGCGTTTTTGCGCGTCGGCGCGATGGTACAGCGGAGACTTGTTTGCGCCGCGCAGGTAGATGTAGAGATCGGTCGCCGCCTTGAGCGCCTTGATGCAGCTCGATCTGTCGTGCGACGCGACAGTCTGCGCGAGCTGGACCGTCTCTTCCGGCGCGATCTGCTCGATATGCCTGACTCCGAACGGTATGGCGCCGTGTCTGACCTGTATCATCGGCCCCAGAATTTGAACGCGCAGCGTCGTGAGCGCGGTTATCACGTCGAACAGCTCGCCGCGCGCGATTCTGTTCGCCGCGTAGTGAACCCATACCCAGAAGCGGTCCTCGGCCCACTGCAGGTCGAAGCCGGGTTCGCTCGCTTTCTCCGCGGCGTATTCGTCCGACAGCAGAGTCCCGCGCTCATAGACGATTACGGGATTCTCCATGCGGCGGCGCAGCGCGTCGAGCGGTGCGAAATGAAGATCGACGTGGATGAGAGGCTCGTCGTAGAGACATATGAGCATGTTTGGCATTCCCGCGTGGTCGCCGGGGAAAAGTGAGAGCAGCGTTCCGAGCTTTTCCGCGATGGCGCGCCTGTCGGCCATAACGGACTCCACGTGGCCGGGCAGTATGGCGATAATGAAATTCAAATCGGAGTATTCGTCCATTGTTCCGCGGATATACGAGCCGCCGAGCGCGACGCCGGCGATCCGCTCATCCCGCTTGAATACGGGAAGCGCCTTATTGATAAATCCCTGCTGACCCGCTGTGATCATGGTAAACTCCCCCTCGGACTTAAAATTAAAATGCGCGGCGTCTCGCGCGATCTTGCGTAATTATATCCGATTATATAACGTATTTGCAAGGACAAAAAAATCGCCCGGCAAAAAATCGCCGTTTGTGACGGCGCGCGCCGGTTTTTTTGTCCGAAGGTATTGACAAGTAAGATTATCTGTGTAATACTACTCTTAGAACTGTCTAATAAAGGAACTCGCGGACGGAGACATATCGGGCGCTTACGCCGCTCCCCGCGCGGGAGGACGCGCAAATACGGCGCGGTGAGTCGGCGCGCGGGTCTGGTCGACGGCGATTTTTGCCCGCGGGGCTTTGCGCAAGGTAATAATGTTTAACTAATTCATCACGAAAGAGGGGCTCAAATAAAATGAGCATAGTTATCATCGGAGGAAACGACCGCATGGTGCGCAAGTACAGGGACATATGCTCGGAATACAATCACGACGCGAAGATATATACGCAGCCAAAGTGTAATCTCGAATATTCCATCGGGTGTCCGGATCTGATCGTGCTGTTCACGAATCCGGTGTCGCACGAGATGGTGAGAATCGCGAAAAAGAAAGCCGCGCGCGACGACATCATGCTTGTGCAATCGCACTGCGGCAGCTGCAACGCGCTCCGATGCATACTGGAGGACGCCGAAAGGGAGAAAACTTGCGCCTGTAAGCGATGACGTTCGCGTTTGTTGCGGCATAAGCCCGTAAGTGGAGCGCGGCGAGAATATTTTCGTTTGTAGCGGTTTTCGCTCTCCCGTCCTTTTCGCCTACGGCGAAAAGAATTTTTGCGGAGGAGTGCGTCTCGTCCTCACGGACTGCGCTAAGCAAGTTTCCGGCTAAAGCCGGGAACTTGCTCGCTCCGTCGTTCGTCCTC
>JAITKI010000117.1 GCA_031278515.1 Oscillospiraceae bacterium
CCGATATGCCGCATATACCGGCGTAGTCATTCTCCATGCTGATATCCCGCAGCATGTTCAGGTCGCTGAACACGCTGACCTTGCTGAATTTCGTCACGCCCGTCAGCAAGACAAACCGCAGCCACTGATCCGCGCTCTTCAGCACTCCGTAGAGCCCTTTCAGCGCGTTTCGTATGTCGTCGTTCGACTTGCCCTGCTCCATAGTCTGCAAGAGCGGCCTGTCGTACTCGTCCACAAGCACCACTACCTTGCGTCCCGTTTTTTCACACGCACTCCGGATTAAATCATAAAAGCGCGCGAACGGCGCTTTCCCTTCCGTCTGTCCCGACAGGCCCCATATCTTTTCGTATCGGCGCAGGTTTGTGTCCAGTCCCGTTTCCAGATCCTCGACATTTCTGTACGACGCCACATTCAGATCGATGTGCAGTACGGGATAGGCGTTCCACTCGCTCTCAAGGCGCTCCATAGCCAAGCCCTTGAAGAGTTCACGTCTCCCCTCGGAGTACGATTTCAGCGTGGAGAGCAGCAGACTCTTCCCGAACCGTCTCGGACGCCCCAGAAAGAAATACTTGCCCTCGTTTGCCAGTTTGTATACCCACTCCGTCTTATCCACATAGGCGTATCCGCCCGCTATGATGTCCTCAAACGTCTGTATCCCTATAGGCATCCTGCGCGTTTGCATATTTATTACCATGCCTTTCGTCTCATTTCAGACACAAAGCGACCATGAAAATCCGCGCCCGCTCTGCCCGTCCGCCTTTACTATATACCATTGTACAGCACAGTGGCGCAAAATTCAATGTGAATTTTGCGCCACTGTGTGAATTTCGCGCGCGTCTTTTTCAGACACGAAAGAGACTTTTGAAAAGGAACGCGAGGAGCAACGCCGCTGTCAGCGAACACACAAGCGCCGCCAGCCGCCGCGTCCGCCTTTTTCCCCGTCCGCCATCCCAATCGGAGCAGCGGTCGAGCTCGTGCAGCAGCTCGGCGCACGACTGATACCTCTCTTCCGGATTTAGCCGCGCACACCGCTCGACGATCCTTTTTAACCCGACCGGCAGCGCCGCAGGAAGCGGCTGCGGCGGCACGTCTCCGGAATGCGCGGACGTGGGATCTATTCCCGTCAGCAGATGACGGAGCGTCGCGCCGAGACAGAAGACATCCGTTCTGACATCGGTTTGACCGCGTCCCCCAAACTGTTCGGGCGCGGCGTATCCCGCCGTGCCGAGGTTTGCGGTATCCGCGGACGCGCCCGTCTTGAATTCGCGCGCCGCTCCGAAATCTATCAGCGCCACACTGCCGTCAGGCCGCAATATGATATTGGACGGCTTGATATCCCTGTATATTATCGCCGGCGCTCTGCTGTGCAAGTATCCCAGCACGTCGCACAGCTGTTTTGCCCATCTGATCACGCGCTCCGGCGGCTGCGCGCCCTGCTCGCTTACCGTGCGGCTGAGCGGAGCGCCGTCCATGTAATCCATGACGATGAGAAATGATGACTGCCGCTCTATTATATCTGCTATGCCGGGAATACTCGGGTGCGACAGTTTCCTCAGAAGCTCCATTTCGACGCGCAGACTGCGGCGCGTAACCGCAAGGTCGCGCGCGCCGTCCTTTCTGACCTCTTTCACGGCCCACAGCCCGCCGGACGCGACGCCGACAGCCGCATAGACGACGCTCATGCCTCCTCTGCCGATCTCCTCAAGTACTCTGTATTTTCCGCCTATGAGCGCGCCCGTTTCGAGCATTTACACCGCCCCCCCGGTTCTGATTCCGGAGTCTGTACACACTATCTGTAGTGATTAAAATAGTGTCGACAGGCTCTAACGCAACCTGAACTCAAATTCCTCATCCGCGAGCCGGAAACGCGCGCCATGCGCGAGCGCGTACTCCCGTCCGCATGTTATTATTTCACCGCCGAGGTACGTATGATTGGCCGAATTTGTATCTTTCAGCAGACATTGACCTCCGCGCGTGACGATATACGCGTGACTTCTGCTTATGGCGGCGTTGTCGGCAATGCAATAATCGGCAAAGCCCCGCTCCTTGCCAATGCGGAAAAGCGGCATGTCTATCGCTATCCTCTCATCGCTCCTGACGCGTATGAGGTACGGCGCCCCCGCCGCGACCGCTCCATCCGCCGCGACCACCGCCGCATCCGGCCCGCCCAACACAGCGGTTTCGCCGGCCGGCTCTCCGCCGGGCGCGGCGGCGGCGTCGAGGTCCCGGCGCGCCGTCTGCGGCGGAGATCGCGGCGACTCCGCGGCGCTTTGCCCGTCTGAGTCCCGACCCGTTCCGCGCTCTCCTCCGCGCCCGCCGCGTTTCCTCGCGCGTTTCGCGCCACGCTTGTCCTTCTGCGGCGGCGGAAACAGCGCCGCGCTTGCGGCGCCGCTCCCGTCTATCGGGGGCGGAACCTCGCCCGGTATCGCGAAACCCTCCCGCTCTCCCGACGCGGCGGCGGAGCGCTTATCTCCGCGCTTCCTCCCGCGGCTGTACAGCAGCTTGTTCTTGCGACTGTAGTGCGTCAGCAAATACGGCAGCGATATCGACACTGTCTCATCGGCATTGTCTGCGCCGCTCGCGGCGGAGAGCGCTCCGCCGCGCTCCCCGCCGGGGGGCGTCTGCTCCGCCCGGCGCTCGCGGCCCTTGCCGGACGTCTCGCCGGTGTCCTCCTCCTCCGCCGCCGCCGCCCGAACGGGTGCGGACACGCGCTCCGGCGGCGGCGGAACGGCGCTCGTTACCGGCGTCGCGTATCGCCCGTCTTCGCGCTCCCGAAGTTCGCCGTCCCGGCCGCGCGCCTCCGGCGCCGCGTTCCTCACGTCGCCCCGCTCGAGCCAGCTGAGGACGCCGTCAAGCCCGCTCAAGGTAAACGGGGCGCCGCCGTTCAGGCAGTTGATGACGCCGGCGACGTACCCGCAGTCTTCCTCCTCGTCGTACCTCGCGTTTACGATGAGTTCCTTGAAAAACTCGCGCGGCGTCGGCGAGTTTGCCATCCTGTCGGTCACCGGCAGACATACCAGCGACGCCTGCAGCGTCGTCACATCCAGAAAAATATACTCAGGCTCAAAAACGAGCATCGAGCTGTCGATCAGATATTCCTCCGCCGCCACGGCGGAAGCGGCAATGCCGGAGAGTACGCCGGCGAGCTTGCGCCTGTTTATCTCACCCGCGAAAAAATCCTTCACGGAAATCTTTGATGTGACAGCGTACCGCAGGAATACCTCGCTGTCCGATTGCGTGTAGTAGAGGGGCGCGAGCCCCGGTATCTTATTGTTGGTAAGCATACCGAGACCCGTCGCGTCAGTCGTCTCGCCCCGCTCGATACGATACACAAGATACGTGATCGAACCGAGAGTCTCAAACGTAAATCCCATAGTTGTCGCCACCTTTCTCCGCGCCCTCGCCGGATCAATACTCTCTCACAAAATAATGCGGCTATCGCGACCCGCCGTTTTACGCGGCGCTGTATCTGTACAATTTCAGCAGCTGCCAGTATCCGTCGATCTGCACGAGGGTGCAGCCGCGGCTGTTGAAGTCCCGGGCGTCTGAAAATATATTTCCTATAACCATATCGCCCGATTCGTCTATATACCCCCATTTACCGCCGAGGCTGACGGCCGCCAGCCCGTTCGAGAAGCCGCGCGCGTCCTCATAGGCAGGTTCTATAACATACTCTCCGGCGCTGTCGGCAAACCCCCATTTGCCGCCTGATTTCACGGCCGCGTACCGCCCTCCGCCCGGGACGAACGGTTTGCAGTCCTCATAACCCGTGTCCGATACGCGATGCCCGTCGCCGCCCAGCATATAGTACATGCCGTCCGACACCGCAAAAAATCTGCCGCCGGAGTACATGGCGCCGCTGTCGTCACACTTCACAGCGTCATATCCGTCGCCCGACACCGGCGTTCCTCCGCTGTCCACTAGAAACCACAGCCCGTCCGACAGTACGGCGGCGCGCCCGTCTCTTATGCTCGTCGCGCCGTCATAAGGTCCTGATATCAGCGTGCCGCTTGAATCGTATATGCCCCAGCCTCCGGCGCCGCCCAGCGTATAGACGCCGCCCTCCAGCAGTCCGAGCGAATCGGCGCCCGGACCCACGGGCGGGGCCGCTCGCTTGTTGCCCTCCGCGTCGATGTAGTATGAGCCGCCTTTGACGTCCGTAACGGCCGCCCTCCCGTCCGGCCCGAACGCTCCGGCCCGGACAAAGCCCGCCTGCACGCGCCGCGCCCCGGTCTCGTCGATGTAGCCCCATTTGCCCTTCGTCATGACCGCGCAGTAGCCGCCACTGAACACGGCGGCGTCCTCATAACTGCCGGTGAGAAAGTAGGCGTACTTGATTTCCGCCATAATGCCATCGCACACCTCAGATTCAACCGAGCGCCGCGCCATCGTACCGTAGATCTCAAAGCAGGAGGCGATGTCGCCGGCGCCGCGCCGCGCCTCCATGAGGTATTCGTACGGCTCAGGCTCGCCGGGATACGCGTCTATTGTATCCTCACACCAGTCGCCGGCCGCGTCAAGCCGCCCGGCCGACGCGTAAAATCGCACTATCTCCATGCGCAGCGCGAGCGACGGGGACAGCGCCAGCGCCTTCCCGTAGCTGGCCGCCGCGTCGACAATGATCTCGTCCGCGGCGTACTCCCGCGCCGCGGTGAGATGTGTTTCGTAATCGCGTTCCGCGCGCGCGTTGGCCCCCGATTTCTCGTACACAGCCAGACAGAGAAGCGCGACGAGCACGACGGGCGCCGCCGCCGCGTATTTCATCCGCAAGTCCGCCACCTCCCTACATGCCCGTGAGCAGCACGGACATGAGCGTCCCCGCCGCGAGGGCCGGCGCGAACGGCAGCGTGTCTTTCCGCGTCTTTCTTTTCGTGAGCAGCAGCCACGCGGACGCGACAAAGGACACGGCGAGCGACAGGAGCACGGCGCCCCATATGCCCTCGACACTGAGCAGCAGTCCCATCACCATGAACAGCTTGACGTCGCCCGCGCCTATGGAACCGCGTATCGCAAGCCCGCACAGGAATGCCGCCGCCGACACAGCTCCGGCCGTGAGCAGATTTGCGCCGGCTATCCCGAGCATACCGCCCACGCCTGTGACGACAGTCTCCGCGGCAAACAGCAGCGCCCAGTACGCGATCCCCGCAATAATAAACGCGTTCGGTATGCGGTACGACTTATAATCCGTAAAAGCCGCGGGAGCAAGCAGCGACAGCAGACAGAGTCTGCGCATGTTGAAGATGAACGTATTGCGCGGATAGGCGAGCGCCAGCGTGAGCGCGACGCCGAGACAGACCGCCGTCGAGACTGCGGAGTATACTTTCAGTTCCCGAGTCAGCCCGGCGGCAAGACAGCCGCGCTCCCCCTCGCCGCCGTCCGGCGACGGCGCGTTTTGTTCGGCGTCGCGCAGCGTCAGCCAAAGTCCCGCGAGGCTGAGCGCAAGCGTGACCGCCAGCGTAACAGCAATTACCATTATAACCCTGCCTTTCCTTTCCGCACCATCAACCGCTCGCCGAGGGTTCGCCATACGCCGCCTTGACCTCAACACTCACGAGCTCCCCCGCCGCCAAACGCTCGGACTCAAAACGGGCCGCCGCGCTCTTTATCATGTCCACGTCGGCGTTTTCCGGTACGACAAGCACAATCTTATAAGTCCGCGTACCCGGATCCGAACGGACGGAGACGTCCGCGCCCGACGAGTCCTTCACGGCGATTGTCTCGCCGTACCCCGCGACTATGCCGCGCATATTGCGCAGCGTATCGTCCAGCTTGCCCGTGACGCCCGCCTGTGTGGAGTATGTGCTGCCGTACATGGACGCCACCTGGATAAACTCGTTCTTGCCGCCCGTATCGTCGTATCCGTCGAAGCCGACGCTGCCCGTATACTTAAAATCCTTCTTTTCCTGATTCGTTATATAGCGTCCGCGAGTGAAGTTATCCCAGTCCCAGACGCTGTCTTTCGAGCCGTCCGCGGCGCCGCTCCCTTCCGCGCCATCTTTGAACGACACGCCGTTGCCCCACGCCAGCGTCTCGGCGCGCTGGGTAAACCGGAATTTGATATCGAGGTCCAAAAGGCGTATGACGGTCACATCGTACGAAACGACGAGTCTCACATCGCCGGATTTCCCGTATGCCATCAGCGACGTGCCTGTAAAATCCAGCCCGTCGAGTCCGTCCGCCACCCTGTACCGCCTCAAAAAGCGCTCCGGCGCGTCACTCGGCGACGCGGTGAGGTTTTTCTCCGTAAAGGAGCGGGCGAGAACGCGCCCGAGCAAATTCTTTCCCTCTTCGCCAAGCTCCGTACCCGCCAATTTCGCCATTCCGAGAATGAACGATCTCGGATCGCTAAGCTCGTTTTTATACATCGAGGCAAGACCCTTCACAGTACCCGCGCCGTCGCGGGCGGCTGCCGACAAACCGTCAAAATCAGCCGCGCTCAGGCCCGTTCCGGCGTCGGACAGCGAATCCATCAGGGAACCTACGCCGTCTATCGTCTTTTCCGCCGTGAGCCTCGACTCGGCGCTCGCCTCGTACGACCGGCTCTGCATCTCGTCCAGATTCAGCTTGTAGTACAGGTAGGAGTATTGCGATATCGACTTTGCCGCCGATACCAGCGCGGCGCCTATTCTGGCCTGTACGATGCATATGTCCACAATCAGCAGCAGCGTGAGGATGGCGAACATGAACGCGGTCAGCGCGACGGTGGCCTCGACGACAATTGCCCCGTCGTCGGAGCGGACTGCGCTAAGCTCAAAGCTCCGCAAGCGGCGCCTTTCGCCCGCTCCGTCGCTCCTCCTCCCCGAAACGAACCCCGACATAAATCCCGACATAAACCCGTTTCCCCTCGTTTTTATCCGCCGTATCCCCTCGTCGCGCCGTAGTTTACGGTACACCAATCCCCCTCGCCGTCGGGACTGTTTTCATACCCCGACGCGATGGGGAGCGCGAGCATGAGCGGTTTCGCGCGCACCGTAGCCGACATGCCGATATAGACCACGGACTTCTCCAGCGAGTACGCCGCCGAGGCATCGCCTCCCGCCGCGAGCCGGACGTTCGCCTGTATGACGTCCGCCGTGCGCCTGTACATGGAGGAGGACAGATCACCGCCCCCGTAGTACCCGAGCAGCAAAAATACGTACATATAGTCCCCGTACGTCAGCCGGACGGCGTCGCCGCGCGACCCGCCGCGCTCGGTGGGCGTCAGGTTTCCCTCTCCGGCGCTGTCGAACTGCACCACCCAGTCCGGATCCCCCTCGCCCCCGGCGTACAGCTTGAGCAGCTTGACGGGCAGGCCCGCCTTGAGCATCTGCACATCGTTTGCCGTCTCAAGCGCGACGAGCGCGAGGATCATCGCGGACTTGATGAGCGGAATAGGTATGAGCCCCCCGCTCCACGCGGATATGGCCGCAGCGGCCGCGTTTATCGCGCGGCCTGTGCTGCTGCCGACTCCCCAGAACGCCATAAACGCGTAGGGCGCGTTCAATATGTAGCGCAGCGCGTATATGGACGAGACCGCCTTGCCGATGTTGTCGCTGTTCTTCCCGCCGTACAGGATATATTCGAGTTCCGCGCCGTAGGCGAAATTGTTGCTCCCGTTGACCGGTCTTGACGTGAGCGACTTGTTATATACATCCCGGACATCCCCGGACAGCCACGTGCCGCGAGTCTCCGCGTTCCCCGTCACGCCCGCGTAGTACGTCTCGCTGTTACGCCATGTGACGCTCGCGCGCGCCTCGTCGGTCAGGAGGGCGTACTTCGCCTCTTTTTCGTATGTGTAATGGCTGAACATGCCCATGACGTACTCCACGGTATACAAGTCGTCGCGCATATCCGTAAGCGCGCCCTCAAAGTCCTTGAAAAATTCGCCCGCGATGTCCGCGATACCGCCGAGACCGCTCAACGCCGACATCTTGTCGCCGCCGAAGCCCGATGGGAAATCGGCGGCCTGAAGCGAGGTTATCTCGCCCCCGTCTGCGGTTCCGCTTTCCTTGGAGACCTCCGACTCGGATTTACCCATGTTGAGGAAGTCTTTCAGCTTGGCGTCGCTCTTGCGTTTCGCGCCGCGCTCGACCCCGCCGAATTCCGAGTCCATCCACGTATACAGCGCGGGCGCCGGCGCGGCGCCGAGATCCGGACGCGCGGCGGCGGCGGCAGTCAGAACAGGACCCGTCCGGGGCGTGAATTTGAACGTGCGCCCCGCAAACGCGGCGGAGGACTCCCCCTCTCCCGCGCTCGCGCTCAGCAGTCCGGACGCCCACAAGGCGTCGTCGTAGTTTGAAATATCGATCACGCGCGCGCTGCCGTACCGCATACCGTCTATATCTTCAAGTATCTTGCCGTAAGACGCCTTCAGCGCGTCTATTCTCGCTTTCAGAGCGGAAATGGCGCTCTCGTCTATGGCGTCGATACCGGTTTCGCTCCTGATGTCGCCTATCTCGCCGAGGTGCGTTCCCGCCATCGCCGTGTCCGTTGAGGACGCTGTGTCGTTCCAGTCCGTAAACGAGTCCTTGTACGGATCTATGTATCCGCCCAAAGCTCCCAGGCTTGCGGACGCGGCGTCAAGCAGCGCCTTTGACCGCTCCGCGATGTCCCTGCTGCGCGCCATGCCGTTGTAAATTTCGGCCAGCGCTTCGGCGACTGTTCTGCCGTCGCCCATTAGCGTGAGCGCGGGATATACCCCGCCGGTATCCTCTCCGCACACGTCGGCGGCCATTATCGCGTGTATCTGTCCGTACATATCCCTGTACGATTCAAGCTCCTCGGACATCTTTTGCAGTCCGGCGTCAGGACTGCCTCCCGTCAGCGTCTGGTACTCGCGGAGAGTGTCATATATATCGTACGCCTTGTCGCGCAGCGTGTTCTCCGCTTCATAGTATTCGTGGCGTGTCTCTATGAGCGGCTGATTTTTTTCACTCTCCGCCAACTCCCCGCCCGTCGCGCGCAGCTTTTGGAGAATACTGTCTTCAAGCAGCAGCCCGATTGGCGCCCTGTATTTCATAAAACTGACTATCCCGCTCTTGATAAACGCGGGATTTGCCATATTGGCGTCCTCGACAGGCGTGAACATCTCATCCGCCGCCGTGTTTATGTCTATTTTGAGCAGATCGGCCGCCTCTCCGCCGCCGCGCAGCAGCGCGAGCGCCTGCGCCAGAATCGTATCCGTATCGTCGTCGCCAAGCGCCCTGGGATTCAAAATCTCCGTGAAGCGCTTCGCCGCGCCGGCGTAGTACTCCGCTATATTCTGGCACGACGCCATGAGGCCGTAAAACTCGCTCAACTCGAAATCATAACGGGTCAGCAATGAGTCCAGAGCGATGTCTCCCGCCGCCGCCGTGAGCGCCGAGGCGAGCCGCACGCGGCTCAGATCGACGAACATGCCGGACACGACGATGCACGGCGTGAGCACGACCGAAAGGAACACCGACACCGCGCCCCGCGCCCCGCCCTCCGCCGCCCTCCGTCGCCGGGCGCGGCGTGCGGGGGCGCCGGCGCGTCTCCATCCCGCCACCTGTTATCTCACCTCCTCTTGGTTATATGCGCTCCGGGCGTCCGCCGCGGCGCGGTATCCCCGCGTCGCGGCGGACGCACTCTCCGGCTGCGGCGCGTCACGCGCCGCAGCGCCCGCACAGCCGCGTCAGGAGAGCAGACTCTTAGCCTTACCGACGGCCGCCTTCAACTTCGCATCCGTTCCTGTTTGCCGGATATAGTCCTCCGCCATGTTTATGTTCCTGATCATCTCGGGCGCGTCGGGTACGGGCGCCTTTGCCCGCGCCGACACCCGTATGGCGAGGAAGTCCTCCGTCCCGAACAGTCTTATGGGAAGCGAGACCGTATACGTCAGATCCACGGTCACCGAGGCGCAGATGAGCATGTTTTCAAACTTCACGCTGTAGTCCGGAGAGCGCGGCGCCATACCGAAAAACATGCCCGAGCCGATCGCCGCGACCTCCTTCGCGAGCGCGTCGCCTATCACACTGCCCGGCAGATCTATGCCCGTGACGTACCTGTACGGCCGCACGTCCCTGACGCTGAATTTCGCCGCGCCGCCCGAGACAACGGCCGGCAGCGTCAAATCGGCGCAGTACGCCGCGCCCGCCACCGCCACCCTGCGGGCCACAGATTCCGCCTTGCTCTTTGTGTAGAATGCGTTGCCCCAGAAGATCATGAAGAAGATAACGAGGAACATCACCGGGAACACTATCGTCGCCTCGACGATCACAACGCCGCGCTCATCCCCGAGGCGTTCTCCGACCGCTCCTTTCACACCGCTCCAGTTACTATTAAGACATTGCCGAAACGGCTGAATCCGCGTTGGCGTTTATCGACTTAAAGAGCTTATCAAGCAGATCCTTGATCTGATTTCTGAAAAGTACCGCCAGAACAAGCGCTATCCCGATAAGAACAACGATCGCGACGATATTCACCTCTCCCTCCTCTCGAGTCACAAAGTCGCGCAGACGCGCTCTGAGCGTGACCGGAAGCAACCTCACTGAATTTGACGACATAATTGTATACCTCACTTTCGAATAATTTCGTATGCGCCGCTTTTCGCGCTCTCGTCCTTTTTGCCACCCGAACCCTATATAACAGAGCAAAAATTGTAATATTTCGCATTTTCCGGGGATTTATTTCTCGGAAAATGCTCTCAGCGAGCCGCGCACGGCGAGAACCAAGCTCCCGTGACTCGTTTGTGATGGCAAAGCCATCACAAACGAAATTATTCACTTTCAATTTTCGGATTTCACATCCGCTATCCGATGCCTGAGAATATCGGTACGACTATCATGATAAGTATTCCGACAAAAATGATAGTCACAGGGATAAGCAGCTTTCCCGCGGCCTTTTCGCCCTGCCGGCGCACGTCGTGCTTCCTCGCCGTCCAGACCTCCCGGCTCTGCTCTTTGAGCATATACGCGAGTTCGCTGTTGCCCTTTTTCAGCCCCTGCATGAGCGTGGACGCAAACTTCCGTATCTCCGGTATCATGCAGCGCGCGCCGAAATTGTGGAGCGCGTCCACGTCCGGAACACCGTTTCTCATCTCCTCGACCGCGCGCTGCATCTCCGCGTACAGCCGGGTTTTCCCCGTGTACGCGACACTTTCCCACGCCTCGCGCAGTATCATGCCGGAACTCGTCAGTAGCGCCAGCTTTGACACCGCCTCGCCGAAGTCGCGTCGCATCTCGTCGGAGCGGTTCAAAAGCCGTCTGTCCGCGGCCGTCCCGAGATAGTACCAGCCGGCGCCGGAGAGACAGAGCAGCACCGCCATAGAGGCCGCGTCGCCCGTAAGCCCGTAGAACGCGACCGCCAGGACGGCGGCGGTCAGCGCCGCCGTCGCCCGCTGCGCGTACATAACCCTCAGATAGTATTCCGCGTAACGCTCGCCGTACAGCGCCTCAAACGCCCGCCTTCGCCGCCTGTCGCTCCTCGACTTGTACCCGTAACGGAGCAGAACCATCGCCTCGTACCCCACGAAATACAGCGCGCGCAACGGGTACTCCCGCTC
This sequence comes from Oscillospiraceae bacterium, assembly GCA_031278515.1. Lineage (GTDB taxonomy): Bacteria > Bacillota > Clostridia > Oscillospirales > Oscillospiraceae > JAISBX01. The sequence continues at coordinate 11,504 of JAITKI010000117.1, forward strand.
GCCGAGCGGCCTGAATATCTCCGCGTGCTTGTGTCCGAACGCGTACAGGACGAGCCACAGGGCAGTCAGCGCCCCTCCGGAACCCAGTATGGCTATATCGATTGTCGTGAGCATGCGCAGTCCCCCCTCCGCGTTACATCTTGATGTCGAGTACCGCTCTGCCGACGAAATGCGCCGTTACGAACAGCGCGACGGCCACCGTCGTGGCCGCGATGCCCGGCACGGACGTAAAGTTCGACGCGAAGTCGGGACTCATGACCTTCACGACAAAAATGAGCGCCACGGGCATAACCATCATTATGCTCTGCTCCGTTTTGCTCGATGTGACGGCAGTCTCTATCTCCTCGCGTATTTCGAGCTTGTCGGACAGTATCTCGTGCGTGGAGCGCACGGCGTCCTTGATGTCTCCGCCCCTCCTGCCGCACACCCTGAACACGCTCGCGAAGCTCGCGATATCGCCGTTCCCGCTCCGGCGCCCGAAGTCCTCCAGCAAGTCCTCTATATCTATGTTGTTGGCGATGCCCGACAGTATCACCTCCAGCTCGCGCAGTATGTACGCGTCCTCCTCATACTGCGCTTTCAGGTCCTCGTACACGGCGGTGAACGCGTCTTGGACATTCTTGCCGGCGCCCAGCGACGTATTGAGCGATTCGAGCATGTCCCTGAACTGGCGGCTGAGCTTTATGAAGCGTCGCCGCAGGATAATGCGCTCTCTGATGGGGATTACCGCAAATCCCGCGCATATGCCCGCTCCGCCCCCGAACAGGATGTCGAGCGCGTATGTCAGCGCCGTCGGCCTGCCGAACGCGTCGCGCCCTATGCCGCCGTAAAACAGGTATCCGACGGCCGCGCCCACTGCGAAACCGACAAGGAAGGTCAGCGCCTTCTCCGCGACGCCCATGCGGCAGATTTCGTAGTTGAGCGTGCGCATGTTCGCCGCGGAAAGTCCGTACTGCGGCCTTACGTCCTTCCCCGGCCCGCTCAGAGCCCGCGACTTCTTCATCCGCAAGTCCCCCTTAAAACGTGATGTCTATACCCGCCTGTTTTAATTTGCGCGCGTTTATCAGCGGATTTTCCGTGCGCGTCAGACTACCGGACACGCGGCCCGGCGAGCTGAAGCCGTCCTCTTCAAAGACGTAGAGCGGGTTGAGCGCCACCGCGCCGTCCTTATACCCGGCGACCTCCGTTATCTCCGCGACCTTGCGCGAACCGTCCCTCATACGCGACAGGTGCACGAGAATATCGACGGCGGAGGCTATCTGCTGCCTTATGGCCTCCAGCGGCAGTCCGGACGCCCCCTGGAGAACCATCGTCTCCAGCCTGCTTAGCATATCGCGCGCCGAATTCGCGTGGCCGGTGGAGAGGGAACCGTCGTGGCCGGTGTTCATGGCCTGGAGCATGTCGAGCGCCTCTCCGCCGCGCACCTCGCCCACGACGATGCGCTCCGGCCTCATTCGCAGCGACGCGCGTATGAGCTCCCGAATTGTTATCTTGCCCGCCCCAGACGCGTTCGCGTTGCGCGTCTCAAGGCGCACGAGATTATCCAGACCGTGCAGACGCAGCTCCGCCGAATCCTCAATCGTGATGATCCGCTCGCGCTTTGGTATGTAGTTTGAAAGCGCGTTGAGAAACGTCGTCTTGCCGGCGCCTGTGCCGCCGCTAATGAGTATGTTGTATTTCGCGCGCACGAGCAATTCGAGCTTTTCCGTCAGCTCGGAAGTGATCGAGCCGAGCCGTATCAGCTTATCCACCGTCATGGGCGCTTTTGAGAACTTGCGTATCGTCATCGTCGGCCCGCACAGCGCCACGGGCGGGAGCACCACGTTCACGCGCGAGCCGTCCGGAAGCCGCGTATCGACTATCGGGCTCGACTGGTTCACCTCGCGCCCGGCCAGTCCCACCACGCGGTGTATGACGTCCTCCAGGCGCCGCCGGCTCTCAAACCGCGCGTCGAGCCGCTCCACCGCTCCGCCCTTTTCTATAAAGATGTTCTCATGGCCATTGATCATGACGTCCGTGATAGAGTCGTCGGCCATTATGCTGTCGAGCAGCCCGAAGCCGCGTATCTGGCTGAAAACCTGTCTGACGATGGATACGCGCCGCTCGATAGCGCAGTACGCGCCGTCCATGCGCCGGTCCACGATCAGGCGGATGGCCTCCTCGAGCTCGTCGTCCCCCATTGATCCGAGAGGCATGTTATCCGCGACGTACCTCTTTATCTCCGCGACAAGTTCCTGCTCCCTGTCAAATTCCATATCCGCCGCTCCGCTTTGTCCCCGCGTCCCGCGCCGCGTCTCCCGGCGCGCCGTCGTCCGCGAGGGCGTCAAAGATATGGAGCCGCGACAATGTTTCCATCACCCGCGCGGCGTCCGCGTGTTCACAGCGGGGCGCGCCGCCCAGGACGAGAGCGCCGTCATATTGCGGGCAGCCGCCGTCGTCGCTGAACTTATTGTAGAGGACGTAGACGGGCGGCGTGCGCGCCCGATCGCTCTGCTCCTCGATGATATCCATCTCACGGCACGCGCGGTCGAGCTTCCCGGCCGCCATCCCGGAGCCGTCCGACACGAAAACCACCTTCGTCGCGTGCCGCATCAGACTCGCGGTTCTCGGCCCCGGCGAAAACGCGGCGTCAACGATTATGTACTCATAGAGACCCGACGCCTCGATCTGCGTCAGGAGCGAATCGAGATTGTCGCCGTTGAGCTCGCGCATGTCGAGCGCGGTGCGCGGCGGCGCGAAAAAGAACACTCCGGAGCTGTCGCGCCTCGCCCCGATCTCCAGTTTCAGCGGCAGATTTGCGGCGCCGCTCTTTACGGCGAAGATGACGTCGCTGAAATCAGACCGTCCCACGCCCGAAAAAAACGCGCCCGAGTCGCCGAGCGGCTCGAGATTAAGATACAGCGTCCGTCGCCCGGCGCGCGCAAAGCGGGCGGCGCACGCCGCGGCGCAAGTGGAGCAGCCCGCGCCGCCCGACGCCGACGTAAACATCACAACGCCGCGCGGCGCCTCCCCGCCGCTCCCGACCGCCGCGGGTCCGGCCGACGCGTCGAATATCTCAAGCGCCGCCTTATAGAGCATGTCCGCGCGCTGGTACTTGCAGACGGCGCGCCGCCCGTCCGGCGCGCCCGCGTCCGGAGAGTCGGTCAGCCACGCGAACCCGCAGCGCTTGGGCAGCGCCTCGACCCGCGCGTCGAACGCCTCGCTCGCAAAAAACACGTTTATCCGCGAGCGCGCGAGGCACTCCAGCGCCGCGTCGCGCTCCGTAAACGTGTACAACTCGAGTTTCTCGGCGTACCGCGCCGCGAAAAACGCGGACAGCCTGTCCAAATATCCCCTGTCGCCGTCCAAAACGGCCAGCCTGATTCTCATCGCTCCGCCTCCCATCCGGACATGCGCGCGCTCCGGCGCCGCCGTTAACGGTTATAAAAAGCATGCTTCCACGACATTTTAGTCCCGGCTGTCCGGCCTGTCAAGCGATTTTTGTGCATTATGCACAAAAATTAGACTGAATTTTTGACACATATCACTATATAATAACGCAATTAGACCTAATAAAAACCCGGGCGCGAAATAGCGCCCGGGTGAAATTTTCACACCGCCGTTCTCGATCTATATCCCTCAAAACGGCCGCCTTCCCGGCGAAAAATTTTTTGAACATTCTTTTTGTACCCGTCGCGGCGCGACGGGCTTTGCTCAAAACGCGGTCACACGCAAAATGCGGCGTAGTGCGGGACGGCGCGGACACCCTTTTCCGTCCCGAAATTTCTCTCCGAGAACCGGATTATGTACGCGGGAGAGCACTTCTGTATAAAACCCCGCAGACCCTTCGACCGCGCCCTTGTGCTTCGCTTGACCTCCACGCCGATAATGTCGCCGTCTTTTTGCAGCGCAAAATCAATCTCCGCCGTGTGCGTGCTTGTCCAGTGGAACAACCGGTGGCCGCCCGCGGCGAGCGACTGCGCTATGTAGTTCTCCGCGGCCGCGTCCATAAACACGCTCGCCTCGCCGCTCATAATCGCCTGCTGGGAGATGCCGGCCCGCAGCGTGAACAGGCCCGCGTCGTTCAAATACAGCTTGAACGATGAGGGGTCCTCAATGATCCGCGCGGAACCCGCCGCGAGATTCATCCTCCCGGACTTCAGCGTGACGCACGACTGCGCGAGATAGCCGATCGCCTCTCCGAACAGCGCGGCGCTCCCTCCGCGCTGCACGACAGTATACTGAAACTTCCTGTTCTCTTTTGTGAGCTGTTCGGGGATGGAGTCGTAGCACGCGCGGAGCTTCACCGCCTCGGCGTGTTTGGAGTATTTCGCCATATCCGCCGTGTAACTGTTTACGATATCATGCTGGATAGCCGGTATAGTCAGTATCACTTTGCCGCCCGCGAACGCCGACACGCAGTCGGGCATCCCGCCGACGGCGAGATAATACCGGTATAGCTCGATGGCCCTCGCGTGAAGCGCCTCGGGCATCGGCGACATCTCGGCGTAATGCGCGCGTATCTCTCCGGCCATGTGATTTTCGCCCAGCTCCCAGAGAAATTCCTCAAAATCCAACGGATGGAGCGTAGCGCTCTCCGTCCTGCCGGCCGGCAGCGGGGTCTCCAGACGCGCCTCGGCGACCCCCAGCAGACTGCCGGCCGCTATGATGTGGTACGCCGGTCTGCCGCGGCAAAAATTCTTCAGCGCCGGCAGCGCGCGCGTACACGCCTGAATCTCATCGAGAATGATCAGCGTCTCGCCGGGCGTTATCACACTCTGCGTGACAGTCTCAAGCGCCCAGATCAGCCGCTTGAGATTGGCGCGCTCGTCAAAATAGCGCGCGGCCGTGAAATTATTCTCAAAATCCACATACACCGTGTTCTTGTAGTGCTTTTCGCCGAATTCCTTGAGAATACGCGTCTTGCCGACGTGTCTCGCGCCGCGCAGTAAAAGAGGCGCGCGACCTCCGGCGCTCTCTTTCCACGCGAGCAGACGCGCCTCAATCTTTCTGCGCATACGTCTTCCCCCCTCGCCCGAACCAATTATACCCACCGGCGCCGGAGATGTCAAACACCGCGCGACGCGTGTTCGAGCGCGCGTACAAACCTCGCGGACGGCCGCGCGCTTTGAGCGTGACCGCCTTTCCCCTATTTTTCAGCCAGCGCCGCGCACAGGAGTCGTATATGTCCCGCCGCTATGGGAAGATACCGCTCGTCGAGCATTTCGAGCAGATATGTAATCTCCGCGCCGCCGACGCGCCGCGTCTCCCCGAAAACGATGTAGTCCGCCGAAACGCCGAGCGTGCCGCAGAGCTTTTTCAGCGTACCGACCGTGAAGCCCTTCCTGCCGTACTCGATATCGGCTATAAACTGCACCGAAAGCCCCGCCTTTTCGCTGAGCTTTTCGCGCGTGAGGTGAAGACGCTCTCTCTGGCCGCGAATCCGCGCGCCGGTCGCCTTGTGCAATTCGGTGTCCAAATCCCTACGCCCCCGTCATATATGGTTTGTGTGTCGGCGGCGGGCAGGACTTTTGGCGCCCGAACCGCTCTGTCCGGCGTTCCGCCGCGCGCTTCCCCGAGCGCCGCCGCGGCGGCGCTCCTGCATTTTAGCAAAAATCGCGAAAATAATAAACCAACTATTGTTGTTGACAAAACATACCAACTGATGTAGTATGTGGGTAGTGGTCTCGGATTTTGACTAATTTGAAGGGAAGTTGTAACTATGACACGAAATTTGACGAAAAAACTCGTCTCGCTCGCGGCGGCTCTGTCGCTCCTGCTCGCCGTCGTGATTGTCAGCGCGACTGCCGAGGAT
>JAITKI010000138.1 GCA_031278515.1 Oscillospiraceae bacterium
GAGCATTTTCCGAGGAATAAATCCCCGAAAAATGCGGGATATTACAATTTTTGCTCCGTCATATAGGGGCCCCCGCGAAGTCGAATGACTTCGTGGGGAGAGGACGAACGACGGAGCGAGCAAGTTCCCGGCTTTAGCCGGAAACTTGCTTAGCGCAGTCCGTGAGGACGAGAAAGCGAAAACCACCGCAAACGAAATGATTCCAGCCGTAACGGTCGCTAAACTGACGGTATGACAATATTTTATCGCCGCATAGACTTGAGGTTATGATTGTATGAGTCCCGCGGAGCGCATGGACGCCCTCAACTTCTCAAAATTGTCCGCATCCATCCCGCACAGCGGCAGACGCGGATCGCCCACATCCATACCCATGAGGTTCAACGCGGCCTTCACGGGTATCGGATTTACCTCTATAAACAGCTTTTCCATAAGGTCGAGGTACTCAAACAGGAGACGTGACGCGCCGGCGTAGTCGCCCGCGAGACAAAGATGCGTGAGCTTGGCCATCTGGGCCGGTATCACGTTGGCGGATGTCGATATGAGTCCCTTTGCGCCGAGCGCCATGAGCGGCACCGTCTCGTTGTCGTTACCTGACCAGACATGGAGGTCGTCGCCGCACTCGGCTATCACCGTCGCCGCGAGCGGCATGTTGCCGGACGCCTCCTTCACACCGTTGATATTCGGGTGGCGCGCCAGTTCTGCGTACGTCCCGGCGCTGATCGACATTGCCGTTCTCGACGGCACATTATACAGTATAGTCGGTATACTCACACAGTCCGCTATGTGCGTAAAGTGCTCGACGAGTCCGCGCTGAGTCGTCTTGTTGTAATACGGCGTGACATGCAGAAGCGCGTCCGCGCCGCTCTTCTCCGCCTCACGGGATAGGAGCGCGGCGGCCTGCGTGTCGTTGCTGCCCGCGCCGGCTATGACTTTCACGCGTCCGGCGACGCGCTTGACGCAGAAATCCACAACCTCGATATGCTCTTCAAGCGACTGCGTGGAACTCTCTCCCGTCGTGCCGCACACGACAACGGCGTCCACGCCGCCCCCAATCTGGAATTCTATTATTTCCGCCAGCTTGGAATAATTTATGCCGCCGCTTCCGAACGGCGTGACTATGGCGGTCGCCAAACCGGTAAAAACCGGATTCTTCATGTCGATAACCCTCCGATATTTAAGAATGTTTTCGCGGCGCGGCGCGCGAGACGTTCCGCGTGACCCGCGCGTGACGGCCGCGCCGTTATATACGGTCTTCTATGGTACATTATATATATCCCTCCGCGCACAGGAGCTCCGCGAGCAAAACTCCGCCCCCTGCCGCGCCTCGCAACGTGTTGTGCGCAAGGCATATAAATTTGTAATCGTATTGCGTGTCGGCGCGCAGACGTCCTATGGAGACAGCCATGCCGCCCTCTATCGCCCTGTCCCGCCCTGTCTGCGGTCTGTCAGGTTCATCAAAATAGCGCAAAAACCGCTTCGGCGCCGACGGCAGCCCCAGCGCCTGCGGTCTGCCCGAGAACTCCGCCCAGCGGCGCTTCATCACGTCCATATCCGGCTTTCGCCCGAACGAGACAAACACCGCCGCCATATGCCCGTCTGTCACGGGAACGCGCACGCACTGCGCCGTCACGTCGGGAGCCGAGGCGTTCACGATTGCGCCGTTCTCCACGCGTCCCCATATCTTCAGCGGTTCACGCTCCGACTTTTCCTCCTCGCCGGGTATAAGCGGGATCACGTTGTCCGTCATCTCCGGCCACGTCTTAAAGGTCTTTCCGGCGCCTGTGATACCTTGGTACGTACACACGAGTACGCGCTCCGGGCAAAAATCCATGAGGGGATGGATCGCCGGTACATAGTTCTGGATAGAGCAGTTTGCTTTCACCGCTATGAATCCGCGCTCCGTCCCCAGTCGTTTTCGCTGGCTCGCGACGACGGCGAGATGCTCCGGATTCACTTCCGGAATCACCATCGGAACGTCGGGCGTTCCGCGGTGCGCGGAGTTATTCGATATTACGGGACACTCCGCCGCGGCGTACCGCTCCTCCAGCGCGCGTATGTCGTCTTTTTTCATATTCACCGCGCAGAACACAAAATCGACTTGCCCGACCATCAAATCGACATCGTCCGCGGCGGATATGAGTCTCATGCCGCGCGCCGCGGCCGGTATCGGAACGTCCATCGCCCACCGCCCGGCTACCGCTTCCTCGTATGTCTTGCCCGCGGAACCGGGACTTGCCGCCGCGACGGCGATCTCAAACCACGGGTGTCCGTCCAGCAGCGTCATGAACCTCTGCCCGACCATGCCCGTAGCGCCTATTACGCCAACTTTGTATTTCTTCAACCGAAGCGCCTCCCGGAACAAATTCTTCCTCCGCGGCCCCGCCCGACCGCAAATCTATTCTATTCGCGCGTCGGTCACTTTGACCGCCGCGCGGGAACAGCGACGCCGCTTTCAGGCGCGGTAAAACAACAAATACCGCACAAGTTTCCCGAAATGTTTACAAATTATTTACAGGCGGAGCGTATTTTCGCACAAAAACACGACTTGCGGGCTGTTCAATCGACTTAATTTGTAATATAATGTTTCGGAAACAGGCGCCTCCGCCCCTCGCGCCGCGCCCTCCGCCCACTTAAAATCGGCGCAGTTTCCGCTATTCTACCGCTTCAACGGCGCGATGTCAACATGAAAGGATACCAAAATCCGGATGAAAAAACGATTCAGAGTGGGCGCGTGTCTGCTGTCCGCCGCACTTCTGACGCTGACACTGACATTATCTGACCGGGACGCGTCGGCGTACGTCCCGGATGTCGGCGTCGTCAGAATTGGACTGTATTACGGCGCCAACGCGCTCCAGTCCGCCAATCTTCAAAATGTGACCGGCTTCGGCTCGGGATACGATTTCGGGTACTTTGACGCGTCGCGTAATTTTGTCCCCCTCGGCGCGTATACGGACACTGTAAAGATATCCATGATGCGCGACCGCAACATGACTTTCGACGGCGGAAATTACGCCGAGGAAGCGTCCGGCGGCGTCACGGTCGGCTGCTATCACATCCAGAGCGGCACGGCCTACGGCGCCTTTGAGGAGGCCAGTTCAGTCGCGGCGGGTATAAGCTCATCGTTTGTCAAGTACGAGTCCGGCGCGTTTTATGTCTGCGCCGGCAATTACACGAGCGCGGCCGAGGCGGAAAGCGCGGGCATTTCTATTGGCCCCTCCGACTACATAACATCCGGGAGTACGTACACCGTGACTGTCGCGGAGACGGGAACGAACCGCATAATCTTTGAATTCGACTGCGGCGCGGACAGATGGCTCGGCGTCATGCCGCGTCCGTCTGACGGAACAAAGCCGCAGACGTGGTTCAAGGGGTACAGATACCACGGCGGCTTCCAGTACGCCCGCCTTGACGGAAAGAACATCACCGTCGTGAATTTCGTGGACATCGACGACTATACCCGGGGCGTCATACCGTATGAGATGAGCGGAGATTGGCCGATTGAGGCGCTGAAGGCGCAGGCGCTGTGCGCGCGCACGTACGCGCTTTCACATCTGAACACGCACGGCGCGTACGGCTTTGACCTCTGCACCACCGAGCACTGCCAGGTGTACCTAGGCCAAGGCGGGGCGAACGAGACGACGGATGCGGCCGTCGATCAGACGCTGGGACAGTATATAACGTATGAGGGAAAGCTGTGCGAGACGTATTTCTCATCGAGCGACGGCGGCGCCACCGACGACATCGAAAATGTCTGGAATGATAAGCTGCCCTATCTGCGCGGCGTCGTCGATCCGTACGAGGCGGACGTGGCCTCGCGCGTCTCCGGCTATAACTGGACTGTTACGTACACGCCCGAGCAGATAACGCGGCGACTGCAGGATAAGGGGTACAACTGCGGTCGGATCGTGGGCATGGCGGTCACGAAATACACGGCTCTTGGCAACGCCTATGAGGTAACGCTGCTTGACGACGGCGGGCGGACGTGGAGATTTACAAGAGGCGATAGCATCCGATCCGGGCTCGGCGCAGCGTCAATCCGCCTGACAATCGGCGGTGTGGCCGCTCCGGCCCCCCAGTCCGGCGCGGATGCCGGGATATACGTAAACGATGGCGGCGAAACGATAGGCGACGCCGCGCTTTACGTCGTAGACGGAAGCGGCCAGCCGGCGCCCGTAGCCGGCGCGGACGAGCTGTACGCAATTACCGGCAGCGGAGAAGTCGCGCCCGTCGGCGGCGAACCCGATTCGCAGACGCCGCGCGAGGCGTCTGCGGCCGTCAGCGGTTCGGGTCTCGTAAACGGCGTCTTCGTCATAAAGGGTACGGGTCGCGGTCACAATGTGGGCATGAGCCAGTGGGGCGCGTATTCCATGGCGAAATACCACAATATGACGTATGACGAGATCATCAAATTTTATTATACGGGCGTCTCGATAGGTTGAGCTTCCACAATGAAAAAAAGCGATTTTTACTTTGATCTGCCCCCGGAGCTAATTGCCCAGACGCCTCCTGCGGAGCGCGACGGAGGCCGTCTGTTGCGCCTTGACCGGCGCACGGGCGCGGCGGAACACGGCCTGTTCCGCGAGATTCCGGAGCTATTGCGCGCCGGCGACTGTCTCGTTCTCAACGACTCGCGCGTCATTCCCGCGCGTCTCCTCGGGCGGCGCGAGACGGGCGGGGCGGTCGAGATCGTCCTGCTCCGCGATCTGGGGAACGGTCTCTGGGAGTGCGTGACGCGTCCGGGCAAAAAGACGCGTCCCGGAACACGCCTTTTCTTCGGAGCGGACGAATTGCGCGCCGAGGTGGAGAGCGCGTCCGATTCGGGGCTTCGGAACATCAGATTTTTCCATGACGGAATATTTTCCGAACTGCTCGACAAGCTCGGCAAAATGCCGCTCCCGCCCTACATCCGAGGCGAGCTCACGGATCGCGAGCGCTACCAGACCGTCTATTCGCGCGTATCCGGTTCGGCCGCCGCGCCGACGGCCGGCCTGCATTTCACACGCGATCTGCTAGATGAAATCAGAGCGCGCGGCGTCGAGGTGGTCTGTGTGACGTTGCACGTCGGACTTGGGACATTTCGCCCGGTGAAATCGGACGATATTGAGGATCACGTCATGCACGCGGAATACTGCGCCATATCGGGGCGCGCTTCAGAAGCGGTGAACGCCGCGCGGGAGTCGGGCGGACGCGTCGTCGCTGTCGGCACAACCTCATGCCGCGCGCTTGAGTCACGCGCAGGAAGAGGTGGGCTGCTGGAGCCGTTTTCCGGCTTTACGAATATCTTCATATATCCCGGGTATGAATTTAAGTGCATAGACGGGTTGCTGACAAACCTGCATCTGCCCGAATCGACGCTCATCATGCTGGTGTCCGCGTTTGCGGGGCGCGAAAACGTCATGCGCGCGTATGACGCCGCTATCCGCGCGCGATACAGATTTTTCTCCTTCGGGGACGCGATGTTGATAATATAGTGATTTTGAAACGCTTTAAGCAGATGGTTCGATTTTCTCCCTCCACAACGCAGCGGCTTTATCGTGCGCCCGTCGCCGTGTAGTTTGCGATATCTAACGCGCCCTTTCCCACAGTCTGCCGTCATTCATTTCGTACACTTTGTCGCATAGCGTCTATATGTCCTCGCGGTTGTGGCTGGTCAGGGTGATTGTTTTCCCATCCGAACGCAACGCTTTTAACATCGTATATGCCACACATGCCACTAAAACAGCGTCTTTGGAACGCTGTGAATAATTTCGTTTGTGATGGCGAAGCCAACACAAACGAAATTATTCACCCGAACCATTTCTTGCAACCGTCCGGCAAATCGTGTATAGTACTCTACGGGTAGACAATACCGGCGGAAAGCGACAATCGGGCCGCGGGGCGCAGCCCTGCGGCGGTATCGGACGGTTCGTATAAAAATCGCGCGTTCGGGCGCGGTTTTTGCGTCCGCGCGGGGGCGCGCGGCGCGAGCATACCGGGAGTATTAAACCGGTTCCAATGAAAGAGGGGTATCGCGCTATGGGAAATCTGTTTAAGGGCAAGGTAGCAATAGTCACGGGGTCCGGTCAGGGCGTGGGACGAGCCGTCGCGCTCGCGTTCGCGGCGGAGGGCGCGAGCGTAGTTACAAATAACCGCAAGCCGGGCAGCACGCGCCTCGTCACAATGTCGGAGGCCGACTACAACGCGCTCCCGGCCGACGAGCGCAAGCGCTTCGACGATGTGTACGCCGGGATTATCGGGGACGCCGAATCCACCGCCAAGACCATCCGGGACGCCGGCGGAGAGGCGCTGCCGGTCTACGCCGACATCTCCGTCAGCGCGGACGCGGAGCGTCTCGTGAAATCGGCGGTCGAGGCGTACGGAACGGTCGATATTCTTATAAACGTCGCCGGCGCGTTCGGCGGCGGGGCGCTGACGGAGATTACGGAGGAACTGTGGGACCGCGTGACGGCTATCAAGCCCAAGGGGTATTTCAACGTCATGAAATACGCCGTTCCGTATATGGTTGAAAGGAAATGGGGCCGCGTCGTCAACTGCACATCCAAGGCTTTCATGGGCGACATAGTCAAGATGGCGCACTACTGCACCGCAAACGCCGGGGCTGTAGGTCTTACACAGGCGGCGGCCTGCGAGTTTTTTCATGACGGCGTGACGGTCAACGCCTTCGCGCCGTGGGCAAGAACAAGGGCCTCATACGAGGGTGATTACGCCGCGGCGGTCGGCAATTCCATACCGGGCCAGCGGGAATTTCCAAAGGCGGCGGACACGCCGGACGCGGAGGCGCTCTGTCCGTTTCTGCTCTATCTCTGCACGGATCAGGCAAAGGACATAACCGGCTCCGTATTTACATTGGGCGGCAATGAGATCGGTATGCATCAATTCCCGATCATAACCAGGACGATAAGCAAATTCAGCAAGGAATACTGGACAGTGGACGAACTCACGGCGCAAATGCCGCGTTCACTGTTGCGCGGATACAGCAACGTGCTGGCGTTTCAGTAACTTCGCCCGGAATTGCTTTGTCCGCCTCAGTCCCACCGCGACATGCGGGCCGCGGAGGAAGGTCTCCGCCGCGCGCGGACGGCGTTGCTCACGAACAGCGCGGCGGCCAGCGCCAGCGAGGCGAGCGCCGCGAATATGAATCGCGCGGACGTGGACGTCCCGAACAGCCACCCGGTCACATTTGTCATTATGACGGGCGACAGGAAGCCGCCCGTACCGGGCGCGAGCGTCCCTATCATCATGGTCGCCGTCGCGGAGTTTGAAGGATCGGTAAACCTGGAGGCGGAGAATATGCAGTGAGGCACCATTGTGGACAGCGACAGCCCTACGATGAACGAGGCGGCCAGAATTACCGCTTTGGAGTGCGGAAACGACCCGAGCAGCATATAACCGGCGAACAACTCCGCGTGCGCCAGCGACCCCATATTCTCGCGCAGCGCGGATGACAGCTTTTGAAACGCGAACCCGGCCGCCACGCCGCCCGCCATCATAAACGCGAGAGCGACGCCGGCCGTACCCGCGTCTCCCGCTTTGTAATCGTCTATATGTATGGCGATGTTGCTTGAGAGTACGCCGTAAAATATCATAAACACCAGCAGTTCTACAGTGTACCGGCGGACATTTTTGTGTACCGGCGTCCCGCGCCGCGAGCGTCCGCCTTCGCCGCGCGGGGCGCCGCGTTTCTCACGGGGCAGCGTCCTTAGCGCAACGGCCGCGATAGGTATCGTCACCAGCAGCATGGCGTACGCGGTACTCCACCGTCCGCTTGCCGAAACGAGAAACCCGCCCGCCAAGCTCAGAATTATGCCGCCGCCGTTGATAAACGCGGACTGAATACCCGCGACCATTTGAAATTCGCGCCCGTCGAACGTGTCGATGGCGATGCTCTGCGCGTTCGGGATATACGCGCCCATACCCGTACCGATGAGCGCGTTGTAAAAGTATACGTGCCAAAGCGACGAGTGGAAGAGTAACGCGGCGGCGCCCGTCAGGCCGACCAAGAACACCCCGGCGACGACGGCCGTCTTTTTTGTGACCGCGCGGCGGCGTATGAGTGTCGCGAAGATAAAACCGGAGACCGTGGAAAGCAGCGCGGGAAGCGTCACGGCTATCTGCGCCGTCGCGTCCGGTACGCCGAAGTGTTCCCTAATGCTGTTCGCGCCGGACGACAGCCCCAGATGCGGCATCTGTACCATCGCGATTAATAGTATAGTCCACATAATCGCGCGCTTGCCGCGCGCCACTCCAAACATCAAATCCGTACTCCTTTTCAAAAAACAGCGTCACAAGGACGACCGGAGTATTATACAGCATTTGAAACGTTTTGCAAAACGAATATTGTTGTGATAGAATGGTCTCCGAAGATGGCAGACCTCGCGTAGAGCAAAAAGGGGGCATAATTTGAGCGCCGATACCGCCGCGCGGGCGGCCCGTAAAATAGGCAAGTCAGATCTGCGACGCCAGCGCGAGTGCGCGGCGCGCGTTCGGAAAATAAACGAAAGCCGCGCGGAGACGCCGCTGTCGTATGTCGATACGTACGGCTGCCAGCAAAACGAGGCCGACAGCGAAAAGCTTCGCGGTATGTTGCTTGAGATGGGCTACTCTCCCGCTGCGGACGGGGAGGGCGCCGACGTCGTAGTCATAAATACCTGCGCGATACGCAGCCACGCGGAAAAGCGCGTTCTGGGCGTCATAGGCGCGCTGGGGCATGTCAAAGCGGAGCGTCCCGGCCGCGTACTGGCCGTGTGCGGCTGTATGCCGCAGCGCGCCGGCATGGCGGAGACGCTCAGGCGCTCATACGGTTACGTCGATCTCGTTTTCGGTGTACACGCGCTGTGGCGTTTCCCGGAACTGCTCGAAAAAGCGCTCGGAGACAAAGAGCGCGTATTCGCCGTGGATGGGGACGGCGGCGCTATAGCGGAGGGTTTACCATCCGCGCGCGACGGCTCGGTGAAGGCGTGGCTGCCCATAATGTATGGCTGCGACAACTTCTGCACATACTGCGTGGTACCCCACGTGCGCGGACGCGAGCGCAGCCGCGAGGCGGACGATGTTATATCGGAAGCGCGCGCGCTTGCGGACTCGGGATATAGGGACATAACGCTGCTTGGACAGAATGTGAACTCATACGGGCGCGGCGGAGTGGACGGCGCGGACTTTCCCGGCCTCCTGCGACGGGTAAACGGCGTGGACGGCGACTTTCTGATCCGCTTTATGACAAGCCATCCCAAGGACGCCGGCGAGGCGCTGTTTCGCGCGATGTCGGAGTGCGAAAAGGTCGCGCGGCATATACATCTCCCGTTCCAAGCGGGCGGGGACCGGGTACTGCGCGCCATGAACCGCGGCTACACGAGCGGCGCGTATCTCGCGCTCATTGACGCGGCCCGTCGCATCATGCCCGACATCGTCATCACGAGCGACGTCATCGTCGGGTTTCCCGGCGAGCTGCGCGAGGATTTCGACGCCACGCTCAGACTTGTCGATACGGTGCGTTTCGACGCGCTGTTCACGTTTATATACTCGCCGCGCGAGGGTACGCCCGCCGCCGTGATGGACGATCCCGTCCCGAAGCGCGAAAAACAAGCGTGGTTCGACGAGCTTCTGGCTTCGCAAAACGCCATCTCCGCGAACAAGCACGCGGCGTATGTGGGCAGGACTGTGCGGGCGCTCGTGGACGGGCGAGACGTCGGCGGCGGCGCCTGGACCGCCCGCACAAACGGGGGCCGGCTCGTGCGCGTCGCGGGCGGAGGTATCGGCGACGGCGACATAGGGCGCTTCATCGACGTGAAAATTACGGGAAGCGCCGCGTGGTCGCTGACCGGTGAAAAAAAGGAGTAAGTACGATGCCCGAAGTAAAGGTATACCGCTCCGGCGCTCTTATAGCGCGGAGTGAGAGCGCGCCCGGCGTCACGATCTTAAAACATCTCTCGGATGCCGGCATCTTTCTGGACGCCCCGTGCGGCGGTCGTGGTCGGTGCGGGAAGTGTCTCGTGCGTCTGTCGCCGGACGGCGCTGAGACGCGCGCCTGTCAGACGTCGATAACGGGAGATATGGACGTGTATATCCCCGGAGAGATGGAGATGGAAATCGCCGGAGACGACGCCGCCGCAAAGGGCGCCACTGTCGCGGCAGACGAGCCGCTCGGCGTGGCGGTGGACATAGGCACAACGACGGTCGTCGCGCACCTCACGTCGCTGAGGACGGGAATCCGCGCGGCGACGGCAAGCGGCGTGAACGCGCAGCGGCCTTACGGCGCGGACGTCATCAGTCGTATACAGTACTGCGCCTCAAACGGCCACGAACAGCTTACAGCGCTCATACGCGGGCAGCTGCGCGACCTGATAACCAGGGCTTGCGCCGATGCCGGCGCGGATCCGCGCGGGATAGAGTATATATCGATTGCCGGCAACACCATCATGGAGCATCTGGCGGCCGGTTTATCCCCGGTCGGCATGGGCGTCGCGCCGTTTCGACCGCTGAGTCTGTTCGGGGATGAAACGCCCGTATGGGATGATCTCGGCGTCGCGCACGGCGCGACGGTTTACTTCGCGCCCGCCATATCGTCGTACGTGGGCGGCGACATCACCGCCGGAATGCTCTCGGCCGGACTGGAGGACACGGAGGGTCCGTGCGTCTACATCGATATCGGTACAAACGGCGAGATCGCGATGAAATTGGGCGAGCGGTATTTGTGCTGCGCAACCGCCGCCGGTCCGGCATTTGAGGGCGCGGAAATATCAATGGGCATGGCCGCCGTGCCGGGAGCGGTAAACCACGTCGTCTGGGAAGACGGCGCAGTAAAGTACACAACGATCGGCGGCGCGCCGGCCGAGGGTCTCTGCGGTTCCGGCCTGCTCGACGCCCTGGCGCTGCTCGTCAGGCAGGGCGCCGTCGATGAGACGGGGCGGCTGCTCCCGCGTGAGGAGACCTCCGGCGCCATATCGGAGTATTTGGAGAGCAGGGACGGCAAAAATATATTCCGGCTCGCGCGCGGCTGCAAGGTATATATGGACTATGCGGACGTCCGGAAGCTGCAACTCGCCAAGTCGGCAATAGCCGCCGGAATACAGACGTTGCTCACACACGCCGGCATAGACGAGGGAGGCGTTCGCGCGTTCGTACTCGCAGGAGGTTTCGGAAGCTTTATGGATAAGGACAGCGCCGCGGCGATAGGTCTGTTTCCGAAGATATTTTTACCGGCGACACGCGCGGTGGGCAACACCGCCGGAGAGGGCGCCGCGCTGGCGCTGCGTTCCGCCGAAGCGAGAGCGACGCTTGGCGCCATGCGCGAGCGGTGCGAGTACATTGAGTTATCTACGAGCTCCGTTTTTAACGAGCAGTTCGTGGAACAGATGATGTTTTGAGCGAGGAGTGATAGCATTTATGGATTTTGAGAGGATAAGCAGGCAGGCTCTGGATTCGGGCTTTACAAACGTCGGGCAGCTCGACACGTCAACGCTCGAATTTCTGCCGGAGGTGCGCGAGATGTGCTCGGCGGACAAGTGCAACCGCTACAACAAGTCGTGGGCGTGTCCGCCCGCGTGCGGTACGCTCGACGAGATGCGCGAAAAGGTCAGGAGATACTCGCGCGGCATCATCGTGCAGACCGTAGGTCAGCTTGAGGACAGCTACGACTGGGAGGGTATACAGGAGGCGGCGATGCGTCAGGGGGAGAGTTTCGGGAAATTATGGGACACTCTCAAGAGCGAATTTCCCGGTCTGCTCGCGATGGGCAGCGGCGGCTGCTCGCGGTGCAAAGAGTGTACATATCTCGAGAACAAGCCCTGCCGGTTCCCGGACAAGACGTCCGCGTCCATGGAGGCTTGCGGGTTGCTCGTGAGCAAGGTCTGCACGGATAACGGCGTCAAGTACAACTACGGCCCGAATACGATAGCTTACACAAGCTGCTTTCTGCTCGAATAGCGGCGTTCACGGCGGCTTTCGACCTTTGCCTCCGCGCGGCCAAGAGGGGGTTTTCGGGCGGCGGCTTCACGCGAGTTTTATCACCGTAACGCCCGTCTCTCCCTCGCCGTATCGTCCCAGCCGGAAGGACTCGACGCGCGGTTCGCGCCGCAGGCGCTCGTGTACCGCGCGCCGCAGCGCTCCCGTACCCTTGCCGTGTATCACAGTCACCGTTTCGAGCTTTGATATCGCGGCGGCGTCGAGGTAGCGCTCCATCACGTCCACAGCCTCGTCTGACGCCATGCCCCGCAAGTCGAGCTCCGGCCCGACTCTCTCGCCGGACGGCGGCTTCGCGGGCGTTCCCGCCCCGCGCGAAGCCGCCGCGCCACGGCGCGCCTCTTTCGGCTTGGCTGCAGTTAGCGTTACATCACCCGGGCGCGCCGTTATCCTTACAGCGCCGGCCCGCAGCGTCAACAGCCCGTCCGGGCCGACCTCATCCACAACCGCGCGCGCGCCGAGCGCATTGAGCGCGACCGTGTCGCCCGGCGCGATTGCCCGGACGGAACCGCCCGCGCCGCGCCGCTCCCGCAGATCGGCGCCGCCGTCCGGCACGTCCGCTCCATCCGGCGCCGCGGCAGCCTCGTTGAGCTTCCTGAAAATGTCCGCCTTTGCCCTGTTGAGCGCTTGAAAATCTATTTCGTCCCGAGCCTCGCGGCGCAGCCTGTCAAGATGCTCCATCACGGACGCGGCGGCGGCGCGCGCCTCGCCGAGTATCTCGCCGGCCTCCCGCCTCGCCGCAGTCTCCGCCCGCTCGCGTTCGCGTCGTATTTCGGCGAGATACCGCGCCGCGCGCTCAGAGTCGGAACGCGCGGCGGCGCGCGCGCGCTCCGACTCCTCAAGATTCTCACGCGTCCGCCGGCGCTCCGATTCCAGTTCTCCGAGCACGTCCTCAAGCGTGGCGGCCGCCGCGTCTACACGAAGCGCGGCATCCTCTATCACATCCTCCGGCAGCCCAAGCCGGCGCGATATCGCAAACGCGTTGCTCTTACCCGGTACTCCCATGAGCAGCCTGTACGTGGGGCGCAGTGTCTCCACATCAAACTCGCACGACGCGTTCACTACGCCGGGACTTGTCAGCGCGTACGTCTTTAACTCCGAGTAGTGCGTAGTGGCGGCGACAGTCGCGCCGGCCGCCCGCGCGTACTCGATTATCGCGACGGCCAGCGCCGCGCCCTCGGACGGATCCGTGCCGGCGCCCAACTCGTCAAAAAGCATGAGCGCGTCCGGCCCGCGCTCCCCCAAAATACTCACTATATTCTTCATATGCGACGAGAACGTGGACAGCGACTGCTCTATCGATTGCTCGTCTCCTATATCCGCGAGTATACGGCGGTACGCCGGAATCGCGCTCCCGACGTCCGCCGGAATGTGCAGTCCGCACATCGCCATCGCGCACAGCAAACCGAGCGTTTTCAGCGCGACGGTCTTTCCGCCTGTGTTCGGCCCCGTTATGACTACGGCGCTGTACTCCGAGCCAAGCCGAATATCTATCGGTACAGCCGCGCCGACAGGCAGCAGAGGATGCCTTGCGCGCATCAGCCTCACCTCGCCGCGCTCCGACAGTTCCGGCTCGGCGGCGTTGAGCTTGTACGACAGCCTCGCCTTTGCGAATATGAAATCAAGCCGCGTCACGTTCTCAAAATCGGAGATTATATCATCACCGTCCTCGGCGCAATCCGCCGACAACTCGGCAAGTATCCTCTCAATCTCGCGCCTCTCGTCGGCCGCCAGCTCGCGTAGCTCATTGTTCGCCTCAACGACGGGCGCGGGCTCTATGAACAGCGTGGCTCCGGTAGACGACGCGTCGTGTACCAGACCGGGTACCGACGCCTTGCGCTCGGACTTGACTGGCACGACATATCTTCCGTTGCGCGAGGTTATGAGTGCCTCTTGCAGCGCGGGCGCGTACGCCGAAGAAGATATTATCCTGTTAAGTACGGCGCGTATCCTTTCTTCCGCCGCTCTCATGCGACGGCGGATGTCGGCAAGCAGCGGACTCGCCGCGTCCGATATTTCGTCGGGTCCTGTCACGGCCGCGGATATCTTTCTCTCCAGAGGATTATTCGTCCGCAGGGCGGAAAACAGCCGCGATACGGCGTCCTCTCCCTCCGCGCCGCGCCCGCGGGCGTATGACGCGGCGACGGCTGATACGCGCAGCAACATGGCTATATCCAGCAGCTCCGTCGTCCCCAGAGCGCCGCCCATATCCGCGCGCCTGACGCTGCCGCGCACATCGCGCACGGGCGCAAAAGGCGGCCAGCCCTTCTCCTCCGCCATGAGCCGCGCCGCCGTGGTCTCCTCCAAGCGCGCCCTCGCCTCGTACATGTCGTCGCACACGGTGAGCGCTCTCGCGAACTCCCCGGCCGTCTCGGCGACAGCCTCGCTCGCGAGCATATCGAGTACGGCCGGAAGTTCAAGTGTTCTCAGTGATTTTTCATACAGCGTCATTAAACACCTCTATACACCGAATTTTTTGTAATAATCGAGCGATCTGAAGCTGCGGCCGAGGTGCGCAAGCACGTATCTCTCCGTAGCGTCCGAGAGCCTACGCAGCGATTCGGCGCACAATTCAAACGAAAACACCCTCTTGGCGCCGCACGCCGTTATGTATCTGGCGGCCTGAAGCGACTGCGCGTCAAGCTCCGCGGGTCTCTCATCTCCGCCATCCCGGCGCGCGCGGCAACCGCCGCAGCGCGCGGTTCCGCCCGTTATATCAAGTTCCGGTTCCGCGATGTCGCGCGACCCGCAGACGGGACACGCGTCAAGTGACGGCGCAAATCCCGCCAGGCACATGAGTCGCAGCTCAAACGCCGCCTTCACAAGCGCCGGCGCCCTCCTGCCCTCGCTCAAGACGTAGAGCGCGTTCAGTCCGAGCGGCAACATCCCGCCTACAGGGCTGTCCTCGTCGGATACCGTCTCAAGCAGCTCCGCGAAATACGTTCCGAGAGCGAGCAGCGTTATATCGCCGCACAATCCGGGAAAGAACTCAATGCCTTGCGCCTCCGTCAGCGTCCATCTGTCGCGGTTTTTCAGCAATGTCATATCTGAAAACGCCAGCGGCTGCGCGCACGGCGCCAGAGCGCTGTTTTTTCGCTTCGCCCCGCGGGCTGAGACTGTCAGCTTGCCCTCGTCTGAAGTGAGTACAGTCAGTATTTTGCCCGAGTCCTTGTAACTTGCCTCCCTGAGCACAAGTCCTTTTGTATTTATAAACATACGTGTGACCACGCCTCTCGCTCAACTTCGGCGCAAGACGATCACGGAAAGCCGTATCCGCCCTGCCTGCCGGCAAACAGGACATGGTCATAACGCGACCTCAACGGAGAGTCGAGCTTGTCTCAACCTCCGGCCTTCGTCGTCCGCCTCGAATTTTTACGTGGCTCTGTTCTCCGGCGCGTCCGCCGCCGTCGCGGAAGGAGCGGTCGCTGACGCGACGGCCTTCGCCCCCGTCTCGACGCTGCCCGTGCTATATTTGTACACGAGATAGTACCCGATGTCTCCGGTCTCCTCAAACAATTTCCAGTAATCCGCCTGTGTCGTCATTTCGCCCACCCCCGGTAAAAAGGATCGAAACCGGCGCCGCGCGTCTTCCCGGAGCGCGTCCGCTCGCTTCCGCCTTTGTAATCATCGTCTGTCACAAAGGTATTTTACATCACGAAGGGCAAAAATATCAACGGAAAGTTTTGTCTGCTTTTGTTGATTACCGGAATCTTACATCAGTCAATCCGCCCGCGCGTCCGGATACCCGAGTTCCCCGATGAGCGCGCCGCTGTCGCGCCATCCCGCTTTCACGCGCACCCACGTCTTCAAAAACACACCGGCGCCCATAAAGCGCTCGATGTCCGCCCGGGCAAGACTGCCGATCTTTTTCAGCATCTCGCCGTTTTTCCCGATTATTATCGCCTTGTGGCTCTCCTTCTCACAATAAATCGTCGCTTCCACATCGATTATGCCGTCGTCGCGTTCCGCAAATCGCGTTATCTCGACAGCCGTACCATGGGGTACTTCGTGCGCGAGACAAAAAAGCAGTTTTTCTCGCACAAGCTCGGCGACTATAGCGCTGTCGGACTGGTCTGTCACCATACCTTTCGGAAACAGCGCGGGTCCCTCCGTGGCATAGCCCTCGAAAACCGTCAGCAGCCCGTCCAGACCGTCTCCGTATTTGGCGGACACCGGTATTATCGAGTCAAATTCGTAATAATCCGCGTACGCCGCGATGACGCCGAGAAGCGATTCCTTCTTCACCGTGTCTATCTTATTTATAATCAACAGCGCCGGCGTGTCCGCCGAAGCGACGCGCTCAAGTATCCGCCGCTCCGGATCGCCCACACCCGCGACAGGCTCGACGATAAGCGCGACGGCGTCCACGCCGTCCATGCTGCGACGCACAATGTCCGCCATGTGGTCGTCCAGACGCGTCTTCGCGCTGTGAAATCCCGGAGTGTCGGCGAACACGAGCTGCGTTCCGCCCCGGTTCACAACGCCGAATATGCGCCCGCGCGTCGTCTGCGGCTTATGCGTGACAATCGCGATCTTCTCGCCTGTCAGCGCGTTTATCAGCGTGGACTTACCGGCGTTCGGACGCCCGGTAAGCGTTATCATAGCAGTCTTGGTATCCATTCCCGGCTCCTTTACACATACCATTACGCGTCGATCTCGGACATGATTTCTTTTTCTTTCTCCCTCATAAGGCGCTTGCCGCCGGCCTCATCCACGTGGTCATATCCGAGCAGATGCAGCACGGAGTGGACGATGAGATACGCCGTCTCGTGTCTCAGCGTATGGCGCAGCTCGCGCGCCTGCGCCGCCACTCGCTCCGATGAGACGACGATGTCCCCCAGCGGGAGCAGACCGTTATTCGACTCAAGATTCAGCGGAGGGGGTTCAAAATGTCCAGGCGTCAACTCGTGCAGGGGAAAGGAGAGGACGTCCGTGGCGGAATCCACGCCGCGGTACTTGCGGTTGAATTCCCTGATATACGCGTCGTTCACAATGAGGACGAACGTCTCGCACGGCGTATTCACGTGTTCCGCGCAAAGCGCGGCGCGGACGGCGCATCTGATCGTCGATATATTGAGCCGTACGTCAAGCCCCGCGATATGCCGGCAGTATATCTTGTGCCTCATTGCCGCGCTCTCCCTCCCCGTTTTGACGGCGCGCGCGCCTCGTTCGCTCCGTCGCTCTTTCCCGGCCGATCCCGGTGTTTTTTCTCGTAGGCCTCGATTATCCTCTGCACGAGCGCGTGCCGCACGACGTCCGCGCCTGTGAGATGACAGATAGCCACGTCGTCCACGCCGTCCAGCACGCGCACCGCGTCACGCATGCCGCTCACTTTGTCGGGCGGCAGATCTATCTGTGTGATGTCGCCGGTGATAACCATTTTGGAACCAAAGCCCAGACGCGTCAGGAACATCTTCATCTGCTCGCGCGATGTGTTCTGCGCCTCGTCGAGTATAATGAACGAGTCGTCCAGCGTGCGCCCCCGCATGTATGCTAGCGGCGCGACCTCAATCGTCCCGCGCTCAATGCATTTGTTATACGTATCCGCGCCGAGCATGTCAAAGAGCGCGTCGTACAGAGGGCGCAGATACGGATCGACCTTGCTCTGCATGTCGCCCGGCAAAAAGCCCAGTCTCTCCCCCGCCTCAACGGCCGGCCGCGTCAGTATTATCCTGTTGACCGACTTCTCACGAAACGCGGCGACGGCGGCCGCGACGGCAAGATACGTCTTCCCGGTGCCGGCAGGCCCCACGCCCAGTGTGACGGTGTTGGATTTTATCGCGCCCACGTAATCCTTTTGCCCGAGCGTTTTCGCCTTGATTGGTTTCCCCTTCGCGGTTATACAGATGACGTCGCTGAGCAGCTTGCCAATCTCGTCTCCGCGTCCGTCTCTTATAAGTCCCAACATGTACCGGACACCGCGCGAATCGATGGTCTCACCCTTGGCGGCCAGCATCAGCAAGCCGTCGATCGTCTTTTCCGCGAGGGCGACCTCCTCCTCGTCTCCGACCAGATTAAGCTCCGAATTTCTGTCCGTAATTCTCACGTTCAGCTCGCTCTCGATGAGTCTCAGATTTTCGTCAAACGAACCGAATACGCTTATAACGCTCTCCAGTCTGTCCACGCTCACCGTTTTTTCCGTCATCCGCGCAATTCTCCCCCTGTTCCCGCTCCGGCGCTCCGTCGCTCCGCCGCCGGTTCACTCCGTTTCCGGCGCAAGCATCGGGCGCCGCGCGGCTATCTGCTCGACGCATTCCGCCCGCAACGTCACGGCGGCCGCGCCGCCGGCCCGAGACGTCTCAAACGCGACGGCGCGTATCTCGCCGTCTCCGATAAGTCCCCTCAGTCTATCCAACAACGCCTGCCTGAGCGCGCTCTCCGTCCCGCCGGCCCCGTCCGGCGCCGGCGACATCTCGTACTCCGCGCAGCGCTCCGTTACGAGCATAAACGGCAGAGCGCTGCCCGTCGGCAGCCTCAGTGTCCGCTCTGAGGTAATTTTATCATAGTTGGCCCACTCAATTCCACTATTTATCGATAAATTTATTTTCTTGCCGGCAAAAACGGCGTATCGCCTTCGCGTAACCGCCCCCGTGTACCGCTTTTCCGACATCTCCGGCGCTTTCGCCGTCAATTCATACCATGTGCGCGCCCATATCTCGGCGCTCGCAGCGGCGCGGCGGGCGCGCACGGCGCCCGTAACAAGCACGTCGCCCGCCGCCACGACGTCGCCGACCGCGCGGACGGGTTCGCCGTCCAGTACGCTCATCCTCACTATGAGTCCGCCCTTTGACGCGCACACCATCGACGGCTCGCGCGTATCGGCAAGCTCCGGCCTGTCTACGCGCTCACGCACGAGGACATCCGCGTGACTGCCCCTTATATTCACGGCAAGCCACCGCAACTGCGGGATATCGAGTATGACGGAATCCGCAATCGCTTCCGACACGACCGAAGGGCCGAATGTCCCGTAGTCGAAACCGCGCCCGCGCAGCGCCCCCAAGATGACGTATGACGGCGTCCTCTCATTCCCTTGAACCTCAATTTCCCAAACGAACATTGCCGACACCCTTATCGCCAAAAACACAAGGGCGAGCAGCGCGGCCGGCAGAACGCGCCCTCGCGCCGCCCGCAGCAGCGCGGGAACGCCCGCGCCGCGCCGCACCGCCATGTCAAACCTGCCGTTTTGCGAGAGCGCGCGCAGTCTGAGGCTGTCGCGTGAACTCACGACGGCTGTGAACGATATGGGGGACACGCGCGCGAGCTCGCGGAACACGATGCCGCGTCTCGCGCAGTCATTCAGAAGACTCTCCGGATGCGGACATTCGATCTCGACGGACACGCCGCCGCGAAGTCTCTCCGACGCGCTCGGCATAGCGCCATCACCTCTTATCGTAGTTCAAATTCTATCCGTTCAAGACTGCCCTTTATGAGCAGTTCGTCGTTGTTCATCGCCGCCGGCGCGAGTTCGGCGCCGTAAAATCTGACTATCCCGCCGCGTGTTTTTACGGCGATCATGCCGTCGTCGTATTCGGCAAGCCCGCAGTGCCTTTCTACGTATACCGTCGAGCCCCCCGTGACTGTCAATCTCGATACGCCGGGCGCAAGTTCAAGCGGCATATCGAACAATTCCAGCGCTCGCCCGGCTGCACGGGATATTCCATTGCCACCGCCGGTTCCTTTTCTGCGCGGCACAGCCGTCTCCCCCCTCTTCTCTCCGATCAGCAATTCTCCGCAATAATAATATTGCGCGGCCTCGGAAAAAATTAATTAAATTTGTAACAGTCGGCGCAAGTTGATTTTTTATGCGCAAATTCGTGAAAAGTCGATTTTCTTTGTGTATATTGCACAAAACTTTTTGTATAATTTTGTGCAATATTACATATTGCGCCCGACTCAATTCCGTGCTAGACTTTATCGGCAAGTTTCCCAAAAACTATACTTTTTAACCGGCGGTTTTGTGCATTTTCATGAGACTCGGCGCTATGGGATAATAATCGGCAAAAATACTGTCAGCGACGTCAGTTTCCGTCTCTTTAGACAATTTCTAGCATACGCTAAAAATTGTCAATATCCCCATGGGAATCAATTCGTTTGTCACGGCCGGGCCGCAACAAACGAGTAACGAGGCGTGGATCTCGCCGTGCGCGGCTCGCAAAGAACATTTTCCGAGGAATAAAGCCTATATGCGCCTGACGCTTTGCATTAAGTTGGGGAGGAGTGAATACAAATGGCGGAGACAGTTATAAGCACGTTTCTCAATATTGGCCGGCTCGAATTGGAAAGAGCCGGGATCAGGAGGGATGCTCTGAAAGAGGAAGTTGCGGTAGTCACCGGCGGGGCAAGCAACATAGGGCTTGGCTACGCACGCTCGCTTGCGGGCGCGGGCGCCAACGTGGTGATAGCGGACATCAACGCCGAGGCCGGCGCCGAAGCCGCGCGCGTCATAAACGAGGAGAACGGGCGCGATTGCGCGCTGTTCGTGAAGACGGATGTGACGTCGGATGAGGATATCAAGGCGCTTGCGGCGAAAGCGTTCGCAAGGTTCGGCAAGGTGGATATTCTGATTAACAACGCAATGAATATGCGTCTCAACGGGAAGATACTTGAATCGCCGATAAGCGATCTCGACCGGTCATATGCTATATCCGGGCGGGGAGTCGCGCTCGCCGTCAAGGAATTCGTTCCGGCAATGCTCGGACGCAAGCACGGCATAGTCACGTACAGCGCCACGCAATTCCACTACGCGCCTCCGATGATAGGCGGGACCGTGTACTGCGCGGGCAAGGCCGCCGCGACGAGCCTCATCATGTCTCTGGCGAACGAGCTCGGGCCGGCGGGAGAGACAGGCGTCAGCGTGTTCTGCCTCTGTCCGGCGGGGGTAATGCGTTTTGACCCGTCTAAGATGCCGCCGCCTCCACCGCCGGAGCCGGGAGAGCCGGAGAGGCCGGAATTTGACTTTGAAGCGCTCGCCAAAATGATGACGACCCCGGAGCAAAACGGGGCCGCGCTGGTATTCAGTCTGCTGCGCGCAGAGGAGTTGCACGGTTCCGGCCTTATCCACATCGATGTATTCAAGGCCATGGGCCACCCGTTCTCTGAATCGCCGACAGTCGCGGCCGAGGGCGTTCCGCAATTCAGAAGGCTCTCCGATATGGATCTGGCGATGGTATTTTGTTATATGGGCGCGGGCTTTGAATAATTGCGTTTGCCACGATTTCATCGAAATGAATCATTTCGTATGAAGGTGAAAACAGACTATATATCGACACAATTCATAACTGACGCGGCGGCGGAAGCCAACGGTGATGCCGTGTACATGCCGATCACCGTTTCCTATGACGGGCGCGGCAAGCCCGGCGCCGATACGCTGCCGGCGTCAATTGAGAGGGAGGAGCGTTGAAATGCAAGAACGTAAAAACATGCTGGAGCAACCGAACAAGTACAAATGGAGAGATAATCCTCCAAAAGTCACACGCGAGGAGATGGTAGAGGCGTTCGCGTGCGCCGGCGAGGCGGACAAGCTCGAGTGTGATTGCTGGAACACTTCATGCCCATACTTTGGAGACTGTCGGAAATGCGTTGTATTTCATATGTGCTTGAAACAGTTCCCGACATGCCAAAGGGATCTGTTGGGAGACCTGGAGGAGCATTACATTGTATTCAGCCGCGATAAATAGCGCATATTCCAATTCCAATCTGCGTCAAAAGTACCCAAAAGGCGGCTAAAGGGAGGACCTCGTCCCCCTTTAGAAACCCCCTCAAAGAACGAGGTTAAGCTGGTAAGTGCCCGTTGTCGATTGAGAGCAGTGACGTCAAATCCAAGTCGTTACGCCGTGCGCCGTAACCCCCGTCCAACCCCCTCGGAGAGCGGAGGGGGGATATCAGGGGGGAACTGGTTCCCCCCTGAAGAAGCGCCAACGCCGAAGGCGTAGCATTTCCGCAGAAATGCGGCGCTTCACAGAGGAACGAGGTTAAGCTGGTAAGTGCCCGTTGTCGATTGTGAGCAGTGACGT
>JAITKI010000002.1 GCA_031278515.1 Oscillospiraceae bacterium
CACCGGGCACAATCACTGTCCTCGGGGAGGGCGGCGGCGCAGACGACCCCGACCCCGACCCCGTGAAGCTGACGGCGCCCGCGCTGAGCGCGACTCCGGCGTCGAAGACGGCGACATCCATAACGCTCACGCCGCCTGCGGCGTCGGCGCAGGATGTCTCCGCGGCTGTGCAGTACGGCAGTAAGCCCACATCCGGCGACGAATGGGGCGCGTGGCAGACGAGTCCGGAGTTTACAGGGCTTGTGCCGGATACGTCCTACGACTTCCAGGCGAAGTACACGGCGGCGACCGCGAGCTGGAGCGATTCCGACGCGAGCGCGACGGCGACAATCAGCACCGACGCGCAAGCTCAGGAACCCGCCGACCCGGAATCGGCCACGTACAGCTACACAATTTCGCCGGGCGTCAATAGCTTATCGGCGGCAGTCGGCGACAAAATTGCAGTTTCTGTTACGGTGACGGCGGATAAGCCGGAAGCGACATTCGCCGCGCTTGACGCGACGCTGAACTTCGATTCGTCGAAAGTCAGCTTTGTCGGCGCGGAATTCAAACCCGCGTGGACAAGCGGCGAGGCCACGAGCGGGGGTAAAATCGCGGGCTACGGCGAATCCGCAGACGTCGGCGGCGGCGCCGTCGTCGCGGAGTATACGTTTACGGCGCAAGCGGCGGGCGCCGCGGAATTCTCGATAGCTTCCGGCGCGAAAATCGGCGTGTCCGGCAGCGCGGCCGACATTTCGGCGTCGTCCGGCGCGAGCGTCACGGTGAACATTTCGGCGCCGTCCGAGGTGGCGCTCATCGGGCGCGCGTCGTTCATGAGCGCGCCGCGGGGTTATCAGGCGATTCGCTACGTCGCGGACGCGCTCCCGTCTGCGGGTAGCGCGTACTACTATGGCGAAGACACGACTCCCCTGCTCTACGCGGGGTGGAGCGACGCGGGCTATGTGTTCGTCGGCTTCATCGCGGACAGCGTTCAATCCGCGGATGTCGGCGCAATCACCCAAAAGACCGGCTCGTATGAGACCGTATCCTACGACGGCGACGTCAACGGAAGCGACATCACAAACGCGATTGACGCGCTCGTGGTGTACGACATAACAAGCGAGGGCTATTACGCTGACGATACGGGCTTTGAAACACTCTCGCGGCTTGACCGCATGGAAGCGGACTTCAACAAAGACGGCGTTGTAAACGCCGCCGACGCGCGGGCCATTCTCTACGCGTCGCTCGGCATGTCTGATCCGGCGGCATAGACCGGCGCGCTGCGGGAGCGGGGCGGACGCCCCGCTCCCGCAGCGGACGCAGGACAAAAAAGGAACGGAAGATGTTATGAAGCGCGCGCTCTTGATTCTTCTCTGCCTGACGGCGCTTGTCCCGCTTGCGGGAAGAGCCGAGGCTGTCAATACGGATATGAGCTTTGAATACGCGCTGACAGCGAACGGTAAACGGACGGTTTCCGCGGCGCCGGGCGATACGGTCGTCGTTTCGCTCGCGCTTACGCGGACGGACTCCTCGGAGGGCTTTCCGATGTACGCGGCGCAGTGTAATCTGCGCTACGATTCGGGCTTTTTTGAGCTCGTACCCGGAAGCGTGGAGAGCGCGGAGGGCGTGGCTGTGAACACCGTCAGTCTCGGCGGGGCCTGGGACGGTTGGACGGGCGTTTCCGCCGCGGCGTATTCGGCGCTGCCGGAGGGCGAGATGTGGGCGAATACCACGCGTATGCTGACGTTTCGGCTGAAAGCCACGCGCGTGGGCTCGTCCGCGATTATCAGCGAGGACTGCGTTGTGAGTACGGCGGACGGTTTGGATGGTTACGCGCTCGCGGTCAATAACGCCGTGGTGGATGTAAAGGGAGACGGCAATTCCGGCTCGGTTCGCGGCGCCGCCCGCCGGTTCCTGACGTGCGGCGTTGGGAGCTTAATTGTAATTTGGAGTATTGTCATATGAACAGTTTACGCAAGATTTTCGCGCTGCTGCTCGCAGCCGCGTTGACGCTGAGCGTATTGCCCGCGACGGCGCGGGCGGCGGACGCGTATACCGTATCCCTATCGGCGCCGTCCGAGGTGGGACCGGGGGACACATTTACAGTCGATGTAATAGTAAAAGCGCTCTCAGAGGCCAAAACAGTCGCCGCCTTGACAGCCGGCATCACATACGACGCCGCCAAAACGGAGTATGTGAGCGCCGCCGCTCCGGCGGGATTGACGGTGGCCGCCGCCCTGGCGGGCGGCGGCGGCGAGCTCGGCGTGTACGGCGAAGCGCTGAGTTTGGGAGCTGACGGCGCGGCGATGGCGACGCTGACCTTCCGCGTGCTCACGGGCGTCAGCGGGAACGCCGCGTTTACCGTCGCAGATCCGCTAGTCGGGCGCTCCGGGAACAAGGCGGATATCGCGGCAGCCGCCGGCGCGGGAGCGGGAGCTACCGTGGCGATAGCCGAAACAGAAGCGAAATACAAGTTGACAATCTCGACAGAGGATGAGCTTTTCGCTTTCGCGGCGGCCGTCAACGGCGGCAATAAGTACGCCGATTACTTAATTACGCTCGCGAGCGACATAAGTCTCACAAAAAAGTGGACGCCGATTGGAACGCGAGACAGGCCTTTCAGCGGAATTTTTGACGGCGGCGGGCACACGATAAGCGCTCTTGACGTAACGGCGAGCAGCTTTTCATCGTCGGATAACTACGGATTGTTCGGATATATCAAGCAATCGACAATCAGGAATATAACCGTATACGGCGCCATTAGCGGCGGTGGGCAAAGCGGCGAAAAGGTCGGATGTATCGCCGTATACGCAACAGAAAAGTCGCTGATATTAAATTGCGTCAGCTATGTGGATATTTCAAATGCACAGAGTGCGGGTGGAATATCTCATAGTTTGTCCGCAAATTCGGAGATTCGCAGCTGCGTTAATTATGGTGACTTGACGGTAAGCACCGGCAGCGCCGGCGGAATTGCCAGCGCCGGCGGAATTGCAAATACCGCTCTTGGCGATTCCACAATCAGCGGCTGTGTGAACTATGGCGACATCAGTGGTACGTGCGTAGTCGCCGGTATTGTCGGCACGACGGGCAATCAGCAGCTGGCTGCTTCCTATCAAATTAGAGTTGAAAACAGCGTCAATAAGGGCACCGTCACTATCCGGTCGGACAGCAGTGATTTTGCCGGAGCCGCTTCCGGTATCATCGCGTGCGATGATGGGCAGGGTACTACTATAGCAAATTGCTACAACACGGGCGCGATTACAGCATACAGCCCCGCAAAATACCGTGACGGAGAGCCCTGCGCGGCAGGTATCTTGGGTACAACAAAACTCAACTCAGTGAGAACCATAAGCAATTGCTACAATACAGGTTCGCTTACAAAACTGGGCGTTCACACGAGCGAGAAGACCCGTTACGGGGAAATAACTCCATCCTTCGAGGTCTCCGGCGTTCAGTATTCCGGATTTACGGAAATATCTGTAAATGACAGATATACGCTTAATAACTGCTACACGTCGGAGCAGATAAAAGCTATGACGCCGGAGGCGGCCGCGACGGCGCTCGGCGCGGCGTACAAGGCGGACGTAGGCGGACTCAACCCCGGAAAAACGCCGCTGCTCGTTTGGGAGCGCGGGGAGCTCGACGAGAAGGAATACCCCGTTACGTTTGTGGTTTCGGGACCGGAAGAGTATACCGTCACGCTCTACTCCGACAGCGAGAAGACAGTGACAATCTTCCCCGAAGCAGACGGCGGTTACAAACTTAGGGCGGGGACGTATCCGTACTCCGTGACGTCCGATGGCTTTGCGGCCGTGAACGGCGCGGTTACAGTCGTATCGTCCGGCAAGACGGAGTACGTGGCGCTGTACGCGAGTGTGAACGTCACTTTCGTCGTCACGCCGGAGGGCGCCGCGTTCAAAGTTTCAGACCCCCTGACCGCCTACGCTGCGGCGCCGCTGTCCGCGAGCGGCGGAATTTACGTCTACGCGCTGCGGACGGGATACGCGTATGAGTACGGCGCCGCGCTTGAGGGATACAACGGCGTGACGCAGGGGTACACACCCGAAAAAGATGAGACAATATATGTAGAGCTGACGAGTTCGTCCCGTTCCGATGCTTATGAGGATATCGGCGGCGGCGAGACGCCGGAACCCGGCGAATATAATCTGACAAAGGGCGCAAGCGGCGTAATAACAATCAATCAGCCCGGGAAATACACCTTCATCGGCGGCGGCGCGAGCAAGGACGACGCGTATCACGGGCTGTATATCAAATGCGCCGTACCCGGCGTCGAGCTTACGCTGCGGGACGTGTACATACAGTGCCACAACGGACCTAATATGATAGACTTCACCGGAACCGGCAACTATCTGTACTTCGGCGGCGTGAATATACTCGACTACGACATAAACGCCACAGGTTACGCGATGATACACGTGCCGCGAGACGCGGAACTTACTATAGGCGGCGCGGCGGACGACGATACGCTGTATCTGTACAAGCACGAGCAAGGCGCGTGCATAGGCGGTAACGGCAGCGGGAGCGGTACGCAGACACCGGAGCACAATGGCAAAATTACGTTTACGCGCGGAAATCTGTTCGCGAAGAACTCCAAGCAGGGCGCGCTCATAGGCTCCGGCGCGCAAGCGGGCAGTACGCACGGAACAGCAGGGGACATTATCATCAGCGGCGGAACGCTCAATTTGATAGCCGTGTCGCGCGGCGCCGCTATAGGCGGCAGCGCGGGCAGCGGCGGGGCGGCCGGCGGCTCCAACGTGTACATATATAAAGATGCGAGCGTCAATATAAGCGTGGACTATTCCGGCGCTGCCATAGGCGGCGGCGGCTACGCCGATGGCAACGATTCCGACGGCGGCGCGCTGCACTATCACGGTGGCTCAATCCGCACGTTCATCAACTATAACGCCGTCGATCCTAACGGCGACGGCGACACTTCGGATTCCCTCTGGGCGTGGGCGGGCGTCACGGCGCCGGGCGTCAACGACGCGGCGATCACCGCGAACAAGTTGAGCGACGGCGGGAAAGCCGTGTACCTGCTGCCATTCGATACGTCTTGGCTGCAAACGGAGGCGGGCAAGTTCACGGTACTCGACGGCGAAACGGCGATTTACAGCGGCGGCTTGCACGGCTACAGCTTCGTGAACGAAAACAGGCACAAGGCCGCGCAGCTCGCTATCAATTACACGGTTGACAACTGGGCGCCGCTTGACGACACGAACCTCTACCTGTATCTCACGGGCGAGGATCACACGCTCACAGTCAATGGCGAGACTTTCAGCGCAACCTGGGACGCCGAAAGCAAGACCTTCACGGTTCTCGCGGGTGGGCGTTACAAGGTTAATATCGACCCGGAACTCGCGGGCGGCGAGATTATCGCGAGTCCGGACGAGGCGGCGGCGGGGCTTACGGTCACTGTCGCGGTGAAACCCGATACCGGCTATCGTTTTGTGGCGGGCAGCCTGAAGGTTGATGGCGGCGCGATCGAAATGGTAAACGGCGCGGGCAGCTTCACAATGCCAAACCATAGCGTAACGCTTACGGCGAGCTTCGCGCGTCTGCCGGAACAGGAGCCGCAGTACGACGTCGAAATATCCGGCATCATCGCTCACGGCTCAGTCACGGCGTACCCCACGCGGGGCTATAGCGGGCAGTCGGTCGCACTTACGGTAACGCCCGACACGGGCTACAGACTCAAAGCGAGCAGTTTGAAAGCCAACGGTGTCGCGGCGCAATACGCGGACGGGGAGTATTTCTTCCTGATTTCGGGGGCGGACGTCGTGGTGACGGCGGAATTTGAGTCCATAGCACCCGAGACGCCCAACGGATTCCGATTCAAGACAGGCGAAGAGACTGCGGATTTCGTGTTGCGCATAGCCGTGGACATCGCGCACTACGACGCGTCGGCAGGCGTGACGCTTAACGGCGAAGCATTGCCGGAGGATGCGTACAGGGTCGCGGAGGGCAGCACGGTAGTCACAATCTACGCCGCGTATCTGAGCACGCTTGCGGCGGGCGACTACTCCGTGCGCGTACCGTTCGCGGGCGGCGTGGTCGCGGAAGCCGTCCTGGTCATAGCGGATACCCTGACATACGCCGTCTCGGTCGATCCCGCAATCGCGGGCGGCTCGCTGACGGTTGACAAGGCGGAAGCGGAGGAAGGCGACGCCATAACCGTAACCGTGACGCCGCATACGGATAAACGGCTCGTAGCGGGGAGTCTGAAATATGACGGCAGGGTGATAAACGCCGACGCAGGCGGTAAGTACATCTTCGAAATGCCGGCGTGGGACGTGACGCTGACGGCGAAGTTCACCGACGCGTCGAGCGGAGGGACCGTCGAGCAGCCTGTAGACGGCTCGGTAAAGGGCTCCGGCGACGTTAACGCGTCCGTGTGGGACGGCAAGAGCATAGACATAACGTGGTTTGACCCGTCGGCGGACAGCTACACGCTGTACACGCCGGCGCAGCTCGCGGGATTGGCGGCGCTGGTGAACGGGCTGTATAACGCGGAGATAGACACGATAGCGGGTAACGCGCCGTACATACGCGTGAATACAGGGCTGGGCGATGAGAGCGGACCGCAGGGTAACAACAAGAGCACGCCGACGTACCACTACGGGGACTACAACTTCGCCGGCAAGACCGTGTATCTCGGCGCGGATATCGACATGGGTTCGGCAAACTACATGCCCATAGGCGGACAGTATCTCATGACGAGGAACGACTCGACTACGCGCATAGACGCGAGCTTCAACGGGGTGTTCGACGGGCAGGGACATACGGTGACGATAAACGCCGACAGGCACGTGTCCACAGGGAACTACGGCGACGGGCAATCCGTGGGACTAATAGGGCGTCTTGGCGTACACGATAACGACGACGTCTCCCTGCGCGCGAGCGGCCTCGGCGTGCGTAACGTGGCGGTGCGCGGCAGCGTGTACGCCAACAGGAGCGTCGGCGGCATAGTTGGCAAGATAGGCAAGACGGCGGACAATAACGCCGTGATAGAAAACTGCGCGAACTTCGCCATCATATCATCGACAGACGCGAAAGGCGTAGGCGGCATAGTCGGCGCGGCGTGGAACGGCGGGATAATCCGCAACAGCTACAACGGCGGCGGCGTATCTGCGACGCACACAAATCCGGCCGGCGGCATAGCGGGCAGCGTGGAAGTGTCGATAGAGAACAGCTACAGCTACGGGAAGATAACGGCGCCGGACGGCTACGCGATGGGCATAGGCACGAACAACGGCGGCGGTTCGTACAAGAACAGCTACTATCTCTCGGGCAGCGCGGCGGACGGCGGCTGGTACACCTCCGGCAAGGCCGACAACGCGGGCGAACGCACGGCGGAGTACATGAAATCGGATGAATTCCTCGACCTTCTCGGCCCGGCGTTCGCGCAAGATGTCGGAAACATCAACAGCGGCTATCCCGTACTGGCGTGGCAGCCGTCCGGACGACAGGGCGACACGACAAACCTGCCACAGACAGGCTCGGACAGCACGACGACGGACAAACCGGAAACCGCCGCGCCATCGACGACCGTCGTCAACAACGGCGAAGCGACCGTGACGGTCGATATCCCGGACGGGGACGTCCCCCGTTCGGAAACGCCGGAAAAATACGTAATAACCGTGAACACGGAAGGCGAAGACGTGGACAGGATAACGGTGGAGATCCCGAAAGAAGTGATAGCCATCGAAGCCGGAAGCCGCTCTGAAATAGAGATACGCTCGGAAATAGCGGACATCCTGCTGCCCGACAAAGCCGTCGCCGCGCTCGCGGAGACAGGCGAGACCGTCACGGTGAAAGCCGCGAAGAACGAAGACTCCAGCTGCACGTTCACGATAGCCGCGGGAGACAAAACGCTTGACGCCATAGACGGCGGGATAAAAGTCGTGATCCCGACAGAAGACGCGGCGCCCGGAACCGTAGCCGTCATAGTCCACGCGGACGGCACGGAAGAAGTGATCAAGAAATCCGTGAGCAAAGACGGCAAGGTGACAATCCCGCTCGACGGCAGCGCTACGATAAAGATAATCGACAACGGGAAAAGGTTCGGCGACATTGCGGCGGACGCGTGGTACGCCCAGGCCGTAGCGTTTGCGACAAGCCATGAACTGTTCCAAGGCACGGGCGAGGGAACATTCAGCCCGGACGCTCCGATGACGCGCGGAATGCTCGTGACGGTACTGCACAGGCTTGAGGACACCCCGGAAGCTGCGGGGGAACTATTCCCCGACGTGGAAGCGGGTGCGTGGTACGCGGAAGCCATAATCTGGGCGGACGTGAGCGGCATAGTGAACGGCACAGGGAACGGCTTTGAGCCGGACGCGGAGATAACAAGGGAACAGCTTGCCGTCATGCTGTACAGGTATGCGTCGACGCTCGGACTCGACACAACGAAGCGCGGCGAGCTTGAGGACTACACCGACGCGGAGGAAGTGTCGTCCTGGGCGGACGACGCGATGGGCTGGGCCGTTGGCGCGGGACTGATACAAGGCCGGGCAAACACGTCCGGCGCGGAACTGGCTCCGCAGGGAACCGCTACGCGCGCGGAAGTCGCCGCGATATTGCAGAGGTTTATAGAGAACCTGATCTGACGCAAAGACAGGCGCGAAATTCACAGAGCAATAACACAGGGCGCAAAATTCACATTGAATTTTGCGCCCTGTTGCTGTACAATGGTGTATACAGCGTAAAGGCGGGGAATAATTTCGTTTGTGATGGCTTCGCCATCACAAACGAGTCACGGGAGCTAGGATCTCGCCGCGCGCGGCTCGCAAAGAGCATTTTCCGGGGAATAAATCCCCGGAAAATGCGGAATATTACAATTTTTGCATCGTCGCACGAGACGCACTCCTGTGCAAAAATTCTTTTCGCCGTAGGCGAAAAGGACGGGAGAGC
>JAITKI010000068.1 GCA_031278515.1 Oscillospiraceae bacterium
TCGCCCTGCTTAATTGCTCAAGAACCGCATCGTGCAGGGTTTCCAGCAATTTTCTTGCAGCGGCTTCATCATTTGGGGAAAGCCCGGTTCGGTTTTCCGCGTCATATGCCATTTCAGAGTTTACATTTACCATAAAACCTCTGTCCTGTTCATTATCATAGAGCATAAGGCCATAATCGTTTATGCTATCGCACATAAACGACGGCCATATCAGCAAAATGACGCTCTGATCTTCGTTCGCGACCGCGAGGTTTCCGACAAAACCGAGGTATCCCGGTTTTTTTACGTGAAATGTCGCCTCGTCGGATTGCCTCGAATAATTTGTTGATGAGGCGGACGAAACTTCATACCCGTTTCCGATGTATTTGTCATACGCTCTGTAATTGGCAAACCAAAGCAAATTGTAAACCGCGGCGGCGAACGCCGCTATCGCGAATACAAGAATCGCCTTTTTCTTAGCCGGAATCTTTTTCATATCGGCAGCGCCTCCACGCTATAATTCGATAATTCTGCCGCAGACACGTTTAACGCTTTCGTCATGCGTCACAAGTATAATCGTTTTTCCCTGCTCGTTCAGCGTTTTCAGTATACCGATTACCGCTTGCGCGTTGCGGCTGTCGAGCGAGCCGGTGGGTTCGTCGGCCAAAATGACATCGCATTTCTTAATGAACAACCGCGCCAGTGACACGCGTTGCTGCTCGCCGCCGGAAAGCGTGTAAACCTTGCTTTTCAGCTTGCCGGCAAGACCCACGCTTGCGAGGGCGTCTTCGATTGAAACCCCGCTGCGACTGCTTTTTCTTACGAACGCGAGATTTTGTTCAACGGTTTTGCCTTCGACAAGCGCGAAATTCTGAAAAACAAATCCCGCTTTCACACGGAAAAAATCAAGTCTGTCTTTATTTGTCCTGATTTTGGCCCCGTCAAACAGGATTTCCCCGGAGCTGAGCGGCTCAATCATGCCGATGATGTTCAAAAGTGTGGTTTTGCCTTTCCCGCTTTCGCCGGAGAAACAAACAAACTCGCCGTCGTCAATGCGGAATGACAGACCGTTGAACAGCTCTTTCCCGTCAAAATTTTTGCGGATATCAATGCCTTCGATCATCATTTGGCCCCCTTCAAAATCAAAGCTGTTTTGATCCTGTCCATCCTCGCGCTCTGCGCAATTGCAAAGAAAACTTCAGCCAACAGCAAAATCGCGCCGCTCGCCAACACATAGCGCTCTCCGCCAAGGTTCGTGAGCGTAACGGCTGCGGCGGCGGCCAACGCGCATATCGGCACAATCAGAACCGGCGCCAAAAGCAGCCGTTTGGCGCGCCCTAAGATTCCGTATCCGAGCGTCTTTTTTACGGCTGTTTCAACGCCGTTCACCGTGTATTCCAGCCGGATTGTGAACAGGATTATCGCGGCCTCAAGCAGGAGAAGCAGGATTGAAACCGCCGCCGTCAGCTTTAGATTCCGTTCGATTGTAGATCGGTTATACAAATAGAGTTCTTTTGCGTCGGTCACTTTGACAATTTCGTTTTGAAGCCCGCCGGCGGCGAGGAAGTTGTTGAAATCCGCATCCGGGATGCTGTACAGTATCTCATACCCAATATACAGAGGGTTCAGATAGCTGTCCGCGTCAAGATGTGTTGTATTGTCGAGTATAATAATCGGATTGCTCAAAAACGCGCTGCGCAGCAAGTGTTCTTGCGAATGTATGCCCAGAATTTTCGCTTTGCCTTTGTATGTTTCGACTGTCAGGTATGCCTCCTCTCGGCCGCGTTTATCATGCAGAAAGGTTGCGGAAGCCATTTCCCGCACGGCCGTTTCGTTTATCTTCGGATAGCTTTCCGGAGGAAATATGTATACCTTCTCATCCTTTGCCGACAGTATTTTTGAGTACAAATCCTCACCGATATAGGTACGCATAAGCTCCGCCGCGTTCTGATTGACAAGAACGGTTTCATGGCCATACGACGCGGAAAGGTCAACCAGCCTGATTGAGTTTCCTCCGAAAAGCTTGTCGAACGCAATCCAGATGTTTTCATCCGATTTTTCGGAAGCGGCGCCGTCCTTCGCTCTTGTTTCCGCAGAGTAATTGATTGTGTGGTAGCTGTGATTTTGGTCTTGCAGGAAAAAATTCTCCTGACGTATGTAATCCGCGCACTCTGCGATTATTACGGCGTTTGACGCCAGCAGCAAGGTCAGGACTGCGGTGCTTACAGCTTTCACAATATACGCCGCCGTCAGCGTCCCTTTGCTCCCGACGGCGTTGGAAAAATCCCTTTTCAGGTTTACGCGCGCGATAAGCAGGTTTATCAGCGTGTTCAGTATGAGCATTACGGCGAACAGGCCGGACGACACGGCAAACTTGTAGCGCACGTTTGAATAGAATCCCAATATCAGCGACAGACTGAAAAATATGGCTGAATACGCGGCGGCGTCAAGCAGCGCGTTTGTCAGAAACACGCTGTACGGATTCTCGCCGAGCGTGCATCTCACCGTCATCTCTTTTTTCGACAAGATCACATCGTAAAGAGTGAGCAATATCGCCAGCAGGAACACGATCCCCCAGACGAAGGCAAGCGTCGCGTACACTCCGGATTCGCTCCCGCTCAAGTCCGTCCGAATGTCTTTTACTCCGAAATGATCAAGCGCGTCGGCGTCTGAAATGCCTTTGAACGCGGCGGCCTGCGCAAGTGTGCCGACAATATAGAACATATCGCTTTCATAGATGTTTTCTATCTCGGAAAACTCTTTGAAAACGACATCAATCTCACCGATAAACGAGCTTTGATATGTATGGGGTCTGACGCCGCGTCCGCGCAATTCGTTCAGCGCGCCCCGCGTTCCGTATACAGTCCTCACTTCCTTTTTATCGGAAAGATATTTCGTTTCCACGCGAAAAACATCAAGACCGCTCTCCGCAAGCGCGCGTTCGATTTTATCCCGTACAAGAGTTCCGGTATTCGCCCTGCCGTATAAATCATATTCAAATGTGATGCCGTAATAAGTGCCCTCAAAATGCGCCAGATGGTAAACAAATCTCTCGCCGACCGCGAGAAATCCGACGATCACCAGCACCGAAAAAATCGCATACTTTATGATTTTCACGTTTGATCCCCTCCGCCTGATTCCCGTATCGCCCTCACAAAACATGTGAGGGCGATACGGCTTGGCTGTGTGATCGCAGTTACCGGTATGTACGCGGTAAATCCCCCGCCAAAGCGTTCAGCGGGAGCGCGACTATCGCAAGCATCGTTAACGCGATGATGCCGATTGATATTTTGCGTGATACTGTTTTCATAAGTAGTACACCTTTCAGAATTTTGATATCGCAGCGGCTGCCTTTCAGACGCTTGGCTATTTGTGCCAATCGAACGCGTATGCGTACTCTCTTGTTTTAAGCATGATTTGTCACACTTCGAAAAAAATATTTTTTAACCGCTTCGGGCCTTCCGTGAAACGCGGAAGTTGATAATGTTTCCTCAAAAAATTCAAACGTGTTGCATGAACGGCATTTTTTCTGTTTCATTGAATTCTCTCCGCGCGAATCGTTTCTATCGTATTTTCGCCGCGAAGCCTGCTCGCAGAATAACGCATAGCGGCCCATGTCACCGCAAATACCGCAGTTATGCAACCCAGCGCCGCAAGCCACGGAAATCGGTACGGAATCGGGAACGCCGCCCGAATAGGCAAATTTATCAAATAGGTCAGCGCAATCGCGAGAGGCAGTCCGACAGTCAGCGACTTGGATGTACACATAACGCTTTCAAAGTTCAGCATACGCTTTAATCCGCCATAGGTCATGCCTACGCTCCGCAGAACCGCGAACTCCCGCGAGCGCATACGCGTGTTTGCCGAAATCGTGCTTATTACGCCGGTAAGCCCGATTAGGGTCAGCAAGGCGACAAAGGCGTATACAAAAATCATCACCAAAACGATGGTTGTATTCATAACTTTCATATAGTCCCGCATCGTATATACGCGGGTGCTGAAGCCGGCTTCCATGTAACCGGAGTCTTGAGTTTGCGGAAACATCTCTCCCATAACCGCGTTGGCGTATTCCATGAATTCGTCAATATCGGCGGGGTTTGCGTACCATATGTAGCTCCGCGCTTCACTTTGCGGAACAATTACCCGGACTACCTGCCTGTTAAGGGGCAGCAGCTCGTTTGGTATATCATCCCGCGTCAATACGCCGTGTACCGGGATCTCGCTTACGGAACCGTCCGCTTTCAGCAGACGCAAATCGCCGCCGTCAAACAGAAACGGCTCAAGGGTTACTTCATGGCCGTTGTCGTTATAGCTGTAATGATTGATCAGGATATTTGAACCAAGCGGAACGTTCGCCCGCCCGCAGAGCGCGGCGTAGTTTTCCTTGTCAAGCGTTATGATTTCGGCCGGAGTCTCATATTCGCTCCGTTCCTCCGGATAAAAGTACGCTTCCTGCATTTGCGGCGCGATGATCTCTTTCGGGATAAGAGCGGTATACGTTTCCATATCGTCGCCTACCCCGAATATGGGCGTATTTTGGTATCCACGCAATGTTTCGGCCGCCGCATTCGCGATTTCGCTGTCGATAGGCGCGGCGATAATGGTTTCCGTCCTGCCTGTGGATTCGTTGGGAAAACTGTCGCGCAGCGATGTGTAATCTACTATAACCGGAGCCCCTATGTCGGGATATATCACGTTTTCCAGACGTCGAGCCTGTTCGCCGAGCGAACTCAGCGTAACAAACAAAACAACGCTGACGGTAAGCGACACCATGCTTGCCCTGAAATTGCGCTTGCTTCGCTTCATGTTTTTCGCTGCGAGCGTACCCTCAAACCCGAACAGCTTTTGCGTCAGAGGGCTTACGCGAAGCCGCTTTGTTTCCTTTTTAACTTCGCTTGCCCCGCGAATAGCGTCAATAGCGGCGATTTTGGCCGCCTTGCGCGCGGGAAGCCACGCCGACAGCAATACCGCGAAAAATGAAATCAACGCGGCGGCAAGCAAGGCCCGCCACGCGATTACAAACTCTATCACGATGCTTATCTCGTTGAGCATCATGTGTATAAGGTTGTTGAGCTCGCCGAGAAAGTGATTGGCAGCCTGAACGCCCGCGAAGGACAGAATCAGCCCGGTTATAATACCCATCGGGATTCCCGCCGCCGAGAGGAATATGCTCTCATATAAGACGGTAGCAGTGATTTGCCGTTTGGTCGCTCCCACGCTTTTTAATATGCCAAACTGCGCCGTGCGCTCGCCCGCGCTGACGCGGAACGCGTTGGAGATTACAACGGCGGACAGCGCGATAATCACCGCGATCAAAACTCCGGCCGGAATCAGGAGCAGGGCGGCGAGGGTTTCTCCGGAACCGCCGTAATCCTCGCCGAATAAATCCGCGACCAATTTGCCGCCGCTTGCCGCAAAACCGCATACAGCGGTTATTAACGCCGTCGAGAGCGCGACGCCTGTCAGCGTCCACGCGGTGCGCGAACGGTTTGCCTTTATTTGGCTGAACGCCAATTTCGCCGGCAGTTTCATTGCCGCACCTCTTCATCGCGGAGGATTTTACCGTCGCCGATCGCAATCACGCGGTCGGCTTGCCGGGCAATGTCTGCGTCGTGCGTTATGACAATCAGCGTTTGGTTATACTTCTTGTTCGACAGCTTTAAGAGGTCGATAATCTCGCGGCTTGATTTGCTGTCGAGGCTGCCCGTCGGCTCGTCGGCGAGGATGACGGCGGGTTCGTTGATTAATGCCCGTCCGATTGAAACGCGCTGCTGCTGACCTCCGCTAAGCTCGCTCGGCAGATGTTTGGCACGGTCAGTCAGTCCGATTGTTTCGAGTATTGACGTGAGCTTTGCCTCATCGGGTCTGCGGTTGTCGAGCAGACGCGGCAGACTGATATTTTCCTCGGCGGTCAGCGCGGGGATGAGGTTGTAAAACTGATATACAATGCCAATATTGCGGCGGCGGAAAACCGCGAGTTCGCTCTCGTTCATATCGTAAATCGGCTTGCCGTCTATGACCACACTGCCTTCGGTGGGTCTGTCCACGCCGCCGATCAGGTGCATAAGCGTAGATTTGCCGGAACCGCTCGCGCCGACGACCGCGATGAACTCGCCTTTCTCCGCGCTGAAACTCACGCCGGCAAGGGCGGCGACGCTTGTATCGCCCCTGCCGTATATCTTTGTCAATTCCTTGACTTGCAGTATCGCCATTCGCTCTCCCCGCTTCCTTCGTGTAATTTTGGGTCTTCACGATATTCAATTCTGGAATCAATTCGTTTGTCACGACCGGGGCCTCAACAAACGAGTAACGAGACTTGAATCTCGCCGCGCGCGGCTCGCAAAGAGCATTTTTCGGGGAATAAATCCCCGGAAAATGCGGAATATTACTCCGCCACGGCGCGACGAAACGGCTCGCGAGCATGGCGGGTATTTCGTCGCGGTTTTCGACCGTCACGGTAACAAGCTCCACGTCGGAGCGCCCTCGCACGGAGTCAGCGAATGCCCCGTCCGCCTTTTTGACGACGCCGAGCGCGGGTATGTCGCCGTCCAGTTTCCGGATTACCGCGTCCCTGAAACGGAAGGCGTTCTCCTCAAGAACGCCCAGCTCGTCGAGTATGATGAGACTTCGCTTGCCCGAGGAGGCGACGATCTCCGCGCCGTGGACGTCGAACACGTCGAGAAAAACCCGCTTGCCCGGCCGCCCGACGATCGCCGCGAGACGCGCGTCGGTCTCGCCGACTTCCGTATCAAACCGCGAGATGTACAATTCCCGCCGCCCCCGCGCCGGCACAATCCGGGAGATGAATCCGTCGGCGGCGATGCCCGTATCATTGAGGAAGCGGCGTATCGACGTGGACTTGCCGACTTGTATATCTCCCGTGAGAAACACATGGCGGGCCACGTCAATCGCCCGCCGCGCTTGCTGTTCGCCTGAGATTTATTTTCTGCCCGGTCTTGTGGATATTTCCGCCGTGAGTGAGAATGGCGTTTTG
Organism: Oscillospiraceae bacterium; assembly: GCA_031278515.1. Taxonomy (GTDB): domain Bacteria; phylum Bacillota; class Clostridia; order Oscillospirales; family Oscillospiraceae; genus JAISBX01. The sequence continues at coordinate 6,974 of JAITKI010000068.1, forward strand.
CGCCGCCGCGGCGTCCTTGATATAAAATCCGGACAGATCTCGTATGCCGAACCCGTGGAGTATCGGCGTGACGGGCGTCGCCGGGCCGACGAGCGTCACGCCGGCGTTCCTAGACAGTTCGAGATAGCGCGGCAGCGTCTTTTCGACGATCGTATAGCTTGCGATGAGAACGTAATCGCTCTCCGGGAGCAGATAATCAGCCGCTTGCTCCGGGTAGTCGCCGTCGGTCGGGTTGAATTTCTCAATCACCGCCATATCGCACACAGGCGCGAAGAGACGGTCGATATACGGAAAATGGCCGACGACCGTCACCTTTTTGCCCCTTATCTCGTTTTGAAGCGTGATGAACGGATCCGAGGCGCGATCTTCCGCAAACGGCTTGTCGGAGATGGCGACTCCGAGCGCGCGCAGACGTTCACCGCTGTTATACCACGCGTTTATGGCGGCAAGACCGAGTCCCGCCTCGATAAATTCCCACGATTTGACGCACTCCGCAAGCTTGCGCAGCGGCATACCTTGCTCCTTTTTTGTCATAAGCGGCGGACGCCACGTCTCGTCCAGCGCCCCGCTAACGCCCACTCCCCCGCTGTCGGCAAGCACTATGGCGTGCGTCGCCCCGCAGGCGAAAAATTCGGCCTTGACGTCCGGAGGTATTCCCTCTATCAGGGCATCATACATATCCCACATGTGCGTATTCACAGCCTTTCAATGCCGGATGTCACGACACGGTCGCCGCCGCGCAGCGCAGCGCGGGCTTCGTTGAGCAGTCTGTCGATTTTCTCTATCTCGCGCAAACTCTCCTTCTCCTCGTCTGACGTCTCAAGAATTTTGCAGATACCGCCGTTTTTTATGACGATGCGTTTATCGGCGCTGAGCGCCAGAAGCGGGTCGTGCGTCGAGATGAGCACGATCTTCTCCGAACGCGTGAGCAGCGCGAGAGCCTCCGCGCGATCCACGCCCGCGTTTTCGATCTCGTCGATGAGCACAATGGAGGAACGGCTCATGTACGCGCAGTCGGCGATCATTAGGGCGCGCGACTGACCGCCCGACAACTGCGTGACCTTTGTGTCCGGCGTGAATTTTTCGCCGGCCAGCGCGTTGGCGCAGTTGAAGCAATCGTCTTCAACGCCTCCGGAACCGCCCGGCGGCCGGGCGCCGACCGCGCGGCTGCGCGCGTGCATCTCTAGAAATTCGGACACGGTGAGATCCATCACAAAATTCATGTTCTGCGAGAGCTGCGCGACTATCCCGCCGCCGAGACGGAAGCGCTCCTCTTCGCTGACCGCGTCTCCGTCTATGAGTATCCTGCGGCGCGTGGGCGTGTCGCCTTGCGCCAGACATTCTATGTCGCCGAGAAGTCTGCTCTTGCCGGAACCTGTCGGACCGACTACGCTTATCACAGTCCCCGCGTCTATGCGCAGCTCGGCGTCTTCGGGGTTTCCGTCCTTATCGACGCCTCCCAGCACCGTCAGCGACGACACGCGGCGCGTCACTTCATCGGCCGTCATCGCGGATAAAAATTGCGCGAGCTGATCGGGTATCTCAGAGCGCGTGAGTCCGAACTCCTCCAGCCACTCGTCGGACGCCGCGAGAAGCGCGTCGGAGAGCGGCAGCGACGCGTCGAGGCTCGGGATATTCAGGTTCAGAAAAAAATCGCGCGCCACCGGGTATTCCGAGATTATGCCGTGAAGTGGGCGCGAGCCGATCATGGCCGCGAAGTCCGTCATCGTTATGACCGTGCCTTTCGTTTCACTCAGTGCCTCGTTACTCGTTTGTTACGGCCCCGGCCGTGACAAACGAAATGATTCGAAAATACGCAGCCGCCCTGCCACTGTCCCGCAGTCGCCCGCCGAGGCGGGCGACCGCGGGATTTAACTCCGGGTTCTTTTCAACTTTCGTACTCCATCTTTCGCATCATGCCCATCTGGTACGCCTCGCCGATGCGCGTCTCGCCCGTGCAGTACGAACAGGCCGCGGCCGGCGTCGTGAAGCGCAGGCGCGCGCCGGCGAGCGCGTCGACGTCGCGCGCCTGTATGAGTTTTTTCGCCAGCATAAACGCCCCCTGCCCCGTTATGCCGTTGACAGACAGTATCTGGGCGTTTCCATTAGCCTGTCTCACGCTCCACGCGAACACCTCCCGCTCGGCCTGCGACACCACGTCGCCTTTTGTGACGACGGCGATATCGGCGAATTTGAGCATCGGGCCGATTTTGCGCGGCGTGTTGATGCCGGACAGACTGTCCACCACGCACACGCTCGTTATGCCGGTTATGTGCGGAGAGCAGCGGTTGCACAGTCCGGCGCTTTCCGTGACAAGAACGTCGAGTCCGCGGCGCGCTCCCCACGCCAGGCCCTCCTCGACATTGTTGACGAAGAAGTGATCCGGACAAAATTTGCCGGACAGCCCCAGCTGCGCCGGGATCCCCGCGTCGCGGTAACGCTGCGCGTCAAACGACGTGAGACAGTCGAACTTTATGACGCCCAGGCGAAGACCTTCGAGACATTCCGCCAGCCGCAATATGACGGACGTCTTGCCCGATGAGGGCGGACCCGCCACGGTAATCATTTTCATAGCGCGCTCCAAAGAAACAATCCGCCTGTCGTGGTTTCCCGTGACAAACGAAATACTTTATTATACCGACAAACCGGACGGACACGTGGCCGAACCGCGTGATTTCGGCGCTTGTGTTCGTCCGGCTGTCACTTGGTGCCTCCGGTCGGAATCGAACCAACGACACGAGGATTTTCAGTCCTCTGCTCTACCGACTGAGCTACAGAGGCATATCGCGCAAGCATGCCCCGGCCTGACCCACTCCGCGCGGCGTATCTTTCGCGAACGCCGGACATGTCCGCGCCGAAAGCGCGTGGCGCGGGCCGCGGACATGTCTCCCGCAACCCGCGACCGCAAAAAAGCGCGCCCCGCCGAAAATGGCGACCCAGAACGGGCTCGAACCGTCGACCTCCAGCGTGACAGGCTGGCGTTCTAACCAACTGAACTACTGGGCCGTATATCGTCCTCCTCCGCCGCGACGCCGACCGAAAAACGTTCCGGAAACGGACGCGGGCTTCAGCGGAGAGGCGCGGACAAGTCGGGCGCGCTTTTTGCTGCCGCCGGAAATCGGTCCGGCGCGTCCGGACACGGCGGCTCTGGTGGGAACAACAGGACTTGAACCTGTGACCCCATGCTTGTAAGGCATGTGCTCTCCCGGCTGAGCTATGCTCCCACATGGAGCTGCGCCATTATACTAAACGAAAAAAACGTTGTCAATAGTTTTTTCAATGATTTTTTCAGGGAAATATCAGCGCCCCATGAGAAAATGTTACTGCTCGCTTATTTTTTTGCCGTTTTTTGCGGCAATATTTTTTTGCGGCATATTGACATCGGCAACAAGAAGTTGTATGATGTTGTCCGCTCATGTACATATTTACACAATATGTTGTGTTGACATAGAGTCGCGGACGGCGTTTCAGCGCGGCAATTCAGAGGGGGAGAGGCAATGCCGGTATCAGGTATAAGGAAAAGGGACGGGAGACTCGTACCGTTTGACGTGGAGAAGATAGCGGACGCGATAAAGAAAGCGTTTGACGCCACGTACAGGCAGGACAGCGGCGCGCTGGCGTCGGAGCTGGCGCGGGAGGTCGTGTCGATACTGGAGCTCGACGGCGACGGCGAGCCCGATGTGGAGCATATCCAGGACGTCGTCGAGAAAGTTCTCATGGACAACGGCTATATCACGACGGCGAAAGCGTATATCCTCTACCGCGAGGGCCGCAACAGGCGGCGCCAGATGAACACGCGTCTCATGCAGACGTATGAGGAGATTACGTTCGCCGACGCCCGAGACTCGGACGTCAAGCGCGAGAACGCGAATATCGACGGCGACACGGCTATGGGCGTCATGCTCAAGTACGGTAACGAGGGCGCCAAGCAATTCTACCATATGTTCGTGCTCAATCCCGACCACTCAAAGGCGCACACGGAGGGGGACATCCACATCCACGACCTCGACTTCCTCACGCTGACTACGACGTGTACGCAGATAGACATCATAAAGCTGTTCAAAAACGGCTTTTCCACGGGACACGGGGCGCTCAGGGAGCCAAACGACATCTCCTCGTACTCTGCGCTGGCGTGCATAGCGATACAGTCGAACCAGAACGACCAGCACGGCGGACAGAGCATCGTCAATTTCGACTACGGCATGGCGGAAGGCGTGCGTAAAACGTTTGTGAGGCTGTACAGGCAGAATCTGGCGAAGGCCATAATGCTCCTGGACGACACGCGGGACGACCCCGAGGGGGAATTGCGCTCCGTCATAGCGGAGATAAAAGAACGCGCGGGTCTCTCCCCCTCTCTCGAGGAATGCGGCGCGTATTTTGACGCTGAGCTGCCGCTGCTCACGGAATTGTTCGGCGACGGGGACGCCATGCGAAAGGCGCAAAAAACGGCGCACTATCACGCCGCGAAAGAGACCGACCGGGCGACGTATCAGGCGATGGAGGCGTTTATACACAATCTGAACACCATGCACTCCCGCGCCGGAGCCCAGACTCCGTTTTCATCCATCAACTACGGGATGGACACTTCTCCCGAGGGGCGGATGGTGATGCGCAATCTCATGCTCACGACAGAGGACGGGTTGGGCGGCGGGGAGACGCCGATATTCCCGATACAGATATTCAGAGTCAAGGACGGGGTGAATCTCAATCCCGGAGAGCCCAACTACGACCTGTTCAAGCTCGCCTGCCGCTGCTCCGCCAAGAGACTTTTTCCGAACTTTTCTTTTGTAGACGCTCCGTTCAATCTGCAGTACTACGACCCGGACAGGCCCGAGACCGAAATCGCGTACATGGGCTGCCGCACCCGAGTCATAGGCAACGTGTACGATCCGGAACGCGAGATCTGCAACGGGCGGGGAAATCTGTCGTTTACGTCAATAAACCTGCCGCGTCTGGCGATAAAATCCGGGGGGGATATTGAGCGCTTCTTTGAGGATCTCGACCATAAGCTGGATCTGATCGTAGAGCAGCTGCTGGAGCGTTTTGAGATACAGTGCCGCAAGCATGTCTACAATTATCCGTTTTTGATGGGCCAGGGCGTGTGGCTCGACAGCGAGAAACTCGACTGGAACGACGAGGTGCGCGAGGCGCTCAAGCACGGCACGCTGACGATAGGCTTTATCGGGCTGGCGGAAACGCTCAAGGCCCTCACCGGCAGTCATCACGGGGAGAGCGAGAAGGCGCAGAATCTGGGACTGGAAATAGTCGGACACATGCGCGCCCGGTGCGACGCGGAGAGCGGAAAGCGGGGATTAAATTTTTCACTCATAGCCACGCCGGCGGAAGGGTTGAGCGGGCGGTTTGTGAATCTCGACAGAAAGCGATTCGGCGCGATACCCGGAGTCACCGATCGCGACTACTACACAAACAGCTTCCACATACCTGTGTACTTTGATATAAGCGCTTTCGACAAGATACGCCTGGAGGCGCCCTACCACGCGCTGACAAACGCCGGACATATAAGTTACGTCGAGATGGACGGCGATCCGCTCGATAACCTCGAGGCGTTTGAAAAAATAATACGTTATATGCAGAAATGCGGCGTCGGATACGGCTCGATAAACCATCCCATAGACCGCGACCCCGTGTGCGGGTATACCGGAATCATAAAGGACGAGTGCCCCCACTGCGGCAGACGCGAGTCGGGGCCGGACACGGGGTTTGAGCGCGTAAAGCGCGTCACGGCGCGCTCCTGCGGAGCGGAAAAGCCTGACGGCGTGAAGCGCGCCGGGGAAACGGATATGCGCGCGCATTTATTCTCCGGGGCCGGCCGGGCCGTGTGATGCGCATAGCGGGAACAGTGCAGGACTCCATAGTAGACGGCCCCGGCTTACGATTTACGGTGTTTACGCAAGGTTGTCCGCACGGATGTGACGGCTGCCAGAATCCCGGCACGCACGATCCGTCCGGCGGGGATGAGCGCGCGACGGAGGACATCATTTACGAGATGCTGAGAAATCCGCTGACGGACGGACTCACGCTCTCCGGGGGCGAGCCTTTCGCGCAGGCGAGAGCCTGCGCGGAGATAGCCGCGGCGGCAAAATGCGCGGGGTTGAACGTCTGGACGTACACGGGCTACACGTTTGAGGAACTACTCGGCATGTCGGCGCAAGACGGCGGAGCAGCCGAACTTTTGCGCCTGACAGACACGCTCGTAGACGGACGCTTCATCCCGGCCGAGCGCACGCTGAATCTGCGCTGGCGCGGCAGCCGCAACCAGCGCCTTATAGACGTCCCCGCGAGCATAAGGGCGGGCGCGGCGCGGGATGCGGCGCGCGTTTGAGCTGATTCAAACTTCACTTATACATCCGCGCCTCGCGTTCGGCGGCTTCGCGGCACAACCGCTCGTAGCCGGAGTGACGCGAGGGGTGGATGGCGCCGGAGGCCACGGCGTCGCGCACGGCGCAGCCCGGCTCGCTGATGTGCAGACAGTCGTCAAACCGGCATTTGCCGATGTATGGGGCGAAGTCCGGAAACACGCGTTGCAGCTCCGTCTTTTTCATCATGCCTACGCTGTCGGCGTCAAAGGCCGAAAAGCCCGGCGTGTCGGCGATTACAGCGCCGTCGTTCAGTCTGTAGAGTTCGACGTGGCGCGTCGTGTGGCGCCCCCTGCCGAGTCTGCGGCTGATGTCGCCCGTGGCTATGTCCAGCCCGGGCGTGAGCATGTTGATTATACTCGACTTGCCGACGCCGGAATTGCCCGTAAACGCGCTGAAGCGGCCGGAGAGGACGGCGAGCGTCTCGTCGCGCCCCAGACCGCTGTCCGCGCTTGTGCGTATCGTGATGAAACCCGCGCGCGAATATATATCAAACAGCGTATCGGCGTCGTCCACGTCGCACTTGTTTACACATATGACCGCGCGACAGTCCCGGCTGTGCGCCGCGGCTGTCATGCGGTCTACGAGAAACGGATCTGTCGCCGGCGCGGCGCCGGACACGACGATTACCAGCTGGTCGATATTCGCGACGGGGGGACGGGTAAACGCGTTTCGCCTCGGAAGAATGTCTACGACGACGCCCTTGCCCGGCTCTGTCGCGGAGACGCTGACCGCGTCCCCGACGAGCGGAGGCGCGCCGTCCAGCCGGAGACGTCCGCGAGCGCGGCATTCCAGCGTCCCGCCGTCCGTTTCGACGTAGTAAAAACCGGACAGCGCCTTGAAAATCACACCTCTGAGCATGTCGCGGCGCCGGTTACGGCGGGAACGCGTCGAACGGAGACGTATTCTCGCCATCGCCGCTTATATCAGGTGGTATTCCCGTCATACCGCCGTCGCCTCCGTCGCCGCCGTCTGTCGGTGGAGGAGAATATACCGGAAGCTGCTCCGGGTACGTCTCCAGCGGCGGCGGCGTCGGCGTATCCGTAGGCGTTTCCGGCGGCGTCGGCGTCGGTTCCGGTCCCTTTGACACTTGGATGACTATCTCCGTTCTCAGCGGTACCTGTCCGCCCTTTATATTCTGAAATATAATCGTCTCCGCCTCCGCCGCGTCGTAGACGTACTCGATGCTGACCGTCAGATCGTAAGACTCCAGGCGCGACTGCCCGACGTCAAGCTTCAGTCCCTCGACGGAAGGCACGGATACATATATCGTCTCCGGACCCATACTGTACTTTATGAACACCATTTTCCCGCGCGCAAGCGGCTCTCCGGCCGCGGGTACCGTCTCTATCACATAATCCGGAGTGACGCTGTCGCTCACCACCGGCTCGCGCGAGATAGCCAGGTCGAGATTCAAGCCCTCCAGTTCGCTGATGGCCAATCTGTAATCCATATTGACGACATTCGGCATTGTGGGGACGGGCGGCGGACCCGTGGAGACCGTAAGCCTGACGTCAATTCCGCCGGCCTTTAGCGTCTGCTGGCGTTCCGCCGTGGGCTCCTGCTCCACGACATACCCTTCGGCGTAGCTGTCGCTGCTCTTGTATTCGGGTTCGAGAAAATTATAATATTGGGCGTACTCCGGATCGCCCAGGATATCGCTGTATTTCGACCCTA
>JAITKI010000113.1 GCA_031278515.1 Oscillospiraceae bacterium
AGCCCTTGCTTACACTCAGGGCAAAAGCGGAAAGCAAGCTTTGGGATAAAGATGTGCTCGTCCCCTTCACAAGGTCTTTGTTAGGCTAATTGCTTTACCTACTATTTGTAATTACACCCATCGTTTGCGGCGTTTTTGACTTTTTCGGCCGGACGTGCTATACTCCGATTGGTTGGGGGGAGTGCGGCTCATTGGAGAGAAGGAACTACGCTGGTAATTCTGCGGCGGCCGCGGCGCTTCGCCCTCGTGGGAAGTTTGGCGATCCCCCGCCTGTCGGCGATAACGGCGTGAGAGACAAAAACCCGCCGCGCGCGGAAGCGGGCGGCTGCGGAGCGCGCCGCGCAGAGAGGCGAAGGTATGCTTGAAATACTGTCGCCCGCAGGCTCACCGGAGGGCGTCGTAGCGTCCGTGCAAAACGGCGCGGACGCCGTGTATCTCGGCTTGGGAGACTACAACGCCCGAAGAAACGCCAAAAATCTGACGCTTGAAGAATTCGCGCAGGCCGCGGAGTATTGCCGTGTGCGCGGCGTGAAGATATACCTCGTGCTCAATACGCTCGTGTCTGACAGGGAAATATCGGACGCCGTCGAGCAGGTGAAACGGGCCGCGGCGCTCGGCGCGGACGCCGTCATCATTCAGGACATCGGGCTTATGCGCGCGGTGCGTCAGGCGGCGCCGTCCCTCCCGATACACGCGAGTACGCAGATGAGCATCCACAATCTCGACGGAGCGAAGATGGCGGCGGCGATGGGGGCAAAACGCGTGGTGCTGGCGCGTGAGCTGTCGCGCGGGGAAATTGAGTATATCTGCGCGCGTTCACCCGCGGAGACGGAGGTGTTCGCGCACGGATCGCTGTGCATGTGCTACTCGGGGCAGTGCTATATGAGCGCCGTCATCGGGCGGCGCAGCGGCAACAGGGGATTGTGCGCGCAGCCTTGCAGACTCCATTACGGAGCGGAGGGACGTTCCGGGGAATATCCTCTCAGCCTTAAGGACAACTGTCTCGTCCGATTTTTGCGGGAAATAGAGCTGTGCGGCGTGACGTGCGTCAAGATTGAGGGGCGCATGAAACGCCCGGAGTATTCCGCCATCGTCACGGGCATATACTCGCGCGCCGCGCGGCTGAGACGCGACCCCACGTCTGAGGAGATGCAAATACTGGTAAGCGCTTTCTCGCGCCAGGGTTTTACGGACGGATACTACACGGGCAAGCTCGGTCGGCGAATGTTCGGAGCGCGCGAGGACGGCGACAGGGGCGACCGCAGCGCATTTGAGCGCGTGCGCAAGAACTATCGCAAAAACGAGTTCCAGCGCGTCCCTGTGAGGTTTGTCGGCGGCGTGCGCGCGGGCGAGCCCGCAAAAATCGCGGCTGCGGACGATCACGGCAACACGGCCGTCACGCTTGGGGAGACGCCGGAAACCGCGTTTCACCGCGAGCTCACCGCTGCGGAGCTTCAGACGCAGCTCCACAAGACGGGCGGCACGCCGTTTTATTGCGCCGGCGTGAAGTGTTCGGTCGAACCGGGCCTGTCGCTCTCCACCGCGTCCGTCAACGAGATGCGCAGAGCGCTGCTCGCGGAGCTGACAGAAAAGCGCAAATACCGGGCGGCGCGCGAATTCGGCGAGTTCACGCCGGGTTTCCGGCTCATCAACAGAGAAGAGCCGCCCGCCATAACGGTGCAGGTGACGAGACTTTCCCAGCTGTCGGAGGCGATGGCCGAACTGAAGCCGCGCGTCCTGTACGTGCCGGCGGAGGAACTGACCGGGGACGCCGCCGCGCTCGAGCCTTTTCTGCGCGACGGGGAGATAACCGTGGCCGCCGCGCTGCCGCGCGTCATACACGACGGGGAGAGGCGCAAGCTCGCGGACATGCTCGCCGCGGCGCGCGAAAAGGGCATATCCGACGTGCTGACAGGCAATCTCGGGCAGATAGTGGCGGCGGGCGGCGGAGGGTTTGCGGTGCGCGGCGATTTTGGGCTGAATATCTTCAACTCGCAGTCGCTGCGCGTGGTAAAGGATTTGGGCCTGAAATCCGCGACGCTGTCGTTTGAATTGAGACTTGAGCAGATACGCGATGTTTCAAAAGGGATCGATACGGAGATAATTACGTATGGCAGGCTGCCCCTCATGTATACGGAAAACTGCATAATAAAGACCGGCATGGGAGTGTGCGCGTGCGATAACTTCTCCGGCCTGAAGGACAGGCAGGGCGTGTCTTTCCCCGTCATACGCGCGTTCGGATGCCGCAACACGCTTCTCAACTCAAAAAAGCTGTTTATGGCGGACAAACGGCAGGACACATCGTCTATTGGTCTGTGGGCGGAACGGCTGCTGTTTACAACGGAGAACGCGATGGAATGTCTGTCGGTCATGCGGAGATATCTCGGCGTCGGAGATTACGCGCCCGGCGGTTTTACGCGCGGACTCTACTACAAGGGCGTAGAATAAAATCGATCCCACGCGGGCGTCAGGGGGACGCGAAATGAAAGTTTTCTTGAGTAAAAAGAATGTCGCCATCATCGCGGCCGCGCTTGTAATCGCCATCATCGCGGTCGTCTCGGTCAACACGCGCGGCGATTCGGGCGTGGCGACAGGCGTGGCGGAACTGCTCAGCGTACCGCTCAAGCGCGCGGCGGAGTCTATCGCCCGGTCGTTCGAGAGCCTTTACGGGTATATATATGAATATGAGAATCTCGCGTCTGAGAACGAGGCGTTGAAGGCGCAGATCGCAGAATTAAGGCAGGACTACCGCGAATACACGGATATGGCAGCTGAAAACGCGAGATTGTACGAGCTTTTGGAATTCAAGGCGCGCAATTCGGATCACGTGTACGACGACGCCGTGATAATAACGTGGGGCGCGTCGAACTGGGAGTCGAGTTTCACGGTCAGTCTTGGTTCGACAAACTCCGACGCCTCCGTCGGGGACAGCGTGATAACGGAGACGGGCGTGCTTATCGGACGCGTCACGGAGGTGGGCGCGGTCACCTCGACCGCCGTATCCGTCGTCGACACTACGTTTTCCGCGGGGGCGCTTACCGGAGATCGCGGAGAGCAGTCCGTCGCGTCCGGCGACTTCGCGCTGATGCGCGAGGGACTGCTGAGACTCGATTTTCTGCCGGGGGGGGACAACGTCCTGTCCGGCGATACTGTCGTGACGTCCGGCAAAGGCGGGATATTCCCCGAAGGTCTGGTGATCGGGGAGGTCGTCGATATACTGATAAACGATACGGGAATCGGTTACTACGGCGTGATTAAGCCGGCCGCGGATTTGAATAACGTGACGTACGTCTACGTGATCACCGATTTTGAAATAACCATCTCGGAGTGAGCGCATGAAAAAGCGTATTGTATTTGTGGGAATCCTGTTGCACGCGTTCGTCTTGCTCGCGGCGTATATTGCGCAGGCGCTCGTCTTTCCCTACATGTCGCCGACAGGAATACGGCCCGCGATACTGCCGCTGGCGGCGGCGGGCGTCGCCGTGTTTGAGGGCAGTACTCGCGGTGGCCTGTTCGGGTTGTTTGCCGGGGCGCTGTGCGACATGTCGTTTAACCAGCCGATCTCGACGCTGACGCTCCTTTTTACGCTGTTCGGCATTACCGCGGGTTTTTTGTCCGACATAGTGATGGCGCGCGGCTTTCCGTCGTACATCGTGTGCTGCGTCGCCGCGCTGGCGCTGACCGCGTTTACGCAGATGTTCGCGCTTTTATTCTTCGAGGGTCTGCCGCTTGCCGCGCTGACAAAGACGGCGGTACTCCAGACGCTCTATTCACTCGTGTTCGCGCTCCCAGTGTATTTTGCCGTAAAGCCGCTGGGACACAGAGGGCTCAATACACAGCGGCGCTTCTACTGAAAGGAAACGGATCGATATGCACAGGTTTTTTTCGCGCGCCAGAATGACGGTTATCTTTGTGGTGATGGGGGCGCTCACGGTCGTCTACCTGACCACGCTGTACAAGCTCCAGGTTTACGACGCCGGAGCGGCCGTCGAGGCGGACGCGCAGCAGCCCAACGCCGTCTCTCCGGTGTCGGTCGTCCTGCCGGCACAGCGCGGCGATATACTCGACCGCAACGGCACGCTGCTCGTATCAAACAGGCCGTCGTATAACGTGACGCTGGCGCGCAAAGCGCTGCTTGCCGCCGGCGACACGAACGGCATAATCAAGGAACTTATATACACAGCGGAGGAAAACGGCGTGCGGTACAACGATACGCTGCTGCCCGTTACGCGCGGCGCGCCCTTTGAGTATCTGGCGGATATGAGCGATACCCAGCGCGGACGGCTGGACAAGTACCTCGACAATTACTCGCTTGACAGGGACATCTCGGCGTCCGAACTCATAGCGTGGATGAAGGAGCATTACAAGCTCGACTACACCACGGGCATATCTGACGCGCGGCTGATAATCGGAGTGCGGTACGAGCTGGAGATACGCGTTATACCGACGATCAATATCGGAACATACGTGTTTGCCGAAGACGTAGACGTCGGTTTTATCTCCATAGTGAAAGAGCGCGCGTATCCCGGAGTGAATATCGAGACGACATCCGTCAGGGAGTATCACACGGCGTACGCGGCGCACGTCCTGGGTACTATAGGAAAGCTGGACAAGGACTATGAGAAGTATTCCGCGCTGGGATACCCTATGGACGCGGTGGTGGGAAAGACCGGCGCGGAAGTTGGATTTGAGCAGTATCTCCACGGCGTGGACGGCGCGCAAACGGTAACTGCCGCCGAAAACGGAGCGATTATCGACGTAAACGTCACGCGGACGCCGGAACCGGGCGGCAACGTCTACCTCTCGATAGACATAGGCTTGCAGGCATATACGGAGAACGAACTGGCAAAGTTTATCGACACCATAAACTCAACGCGCTCGGAGGACGCCAAGGTCGCCGGCGGCGCGGTGGTGGCGGTGAGCGTTAAGACGGGAGAGGTACTCGCGATGGCCTCGTACCCCACATACGATCTGGCGACGTACGGCAAGAACGTCAACGCGCTGAATCTCGACCCGACGACGCCCGTATTGAACAGGGCGACAGACGGCATGTACAATCCCGGCTCTACATTCAAAATGGTCACCGCGCTTGCCGGGCTGCGCGAGGGGGCAATCACGCGCTGGTCGCAGATCAACGACACGGGCCAGTACACAAGGCACAACGATTTCAGGCCGTACTGCTGGATATTCCCGCAGACGGGCGCCGGTCACGGACTCCTCAACGTCGTCGAAGCGCTGCGCGATTCGTGCAACTATTTCTTCTATCAGGTTGGCGACAGCACTGACAAGTACGCGCTCGCCAATGCCGCGGCGGACTTCGGACTCGGCGTCCCCACCGGCATTGAGATACCGGAGATCACCGGGACGCTGGCGACGCCGGAATACAAGATGCGCGTGTTGAACGAGGGGTGGTGGGACGCGGATACGTTGCTGGCGTCCATAGGGCAAGGACACAACATGTTCACTCCGCTCCAGCTTGCGGGCTATGCCGCCACGATAGCCAGCGGGGGACAGCGGCGCGCGACGACGATACTAAGCCGCGTCAAGAGCGCCGACTACAGCGCGAACATCGTCACCCAGGAGCCGAAAACGCTGGGCGTCATAGCCGAGGGCGATTACATTGAGATACTGCAGGAGGGCATGGCGGCTGCTGCGCGGTCGGGTACGGCGGCGCCTGTCTTCAAAGATTACAAGGTCAGCGTCGCCGCGAAGACCGGCACGGTGCAGATGGACGCGTCGGACGTCAACAACGGCATGTTCGTGTGTTACGCGCCCGCCGACGACCCGGAAATAGCCATATCGGTGGCCATAGAAAAAGGCGGCTCCGGCGCCGCGATCATGGAGATTGCCAGAACGGTGCTCGATTACTACTACAGAGATCAGACCGCCTTCGAACTGCATCCGGAGGGCGCGCTGATACCGTAACGGAAACCAACGGTTTTCTGTTTTTCAAATCAATTCGTTTGTCACGGCCGGGGCCGTAACAAACGAAATTATTCTTTTCGAATGTTTTCGTTTGCAGCGGTTTTCGCTCTCCCGTCCTTTTCGCCTACGGCGAAAAGAATTTTTGCGAGGAGTGCGTCCCGTGCGACGATGCAAAAATTGTGATATTTCGCATTTTCCGGGGATTTATTCCTCGGAAAATGCTCTCAGCGAGCCGCGCACGGCGAGATCTCATCTCCCGTGACTCGTTTGTGATGGCAAAGCCATCACAAACGAAAACATTCTTTTCCTGTCTTTATTGACTCCCGGAGCAGCTTATGGTATCCTGTCTCTCACAGGAGATTTCGTACAGGACGGAACGGGAGATAAGTCCGAAACAAGTTCGACAGTAAAACGAAAGGCATGGTCATACAAATGGATTTCAGAGCGTTAATAATAATCCTGCTCAGCGCTGTGCTCGTCAACAATTACGTGCTTCGGCAGTTTCTTGGGATATGCCCGTTTTTGGGCGTGTCGAAAGAACTCGGCAGCGCGACGGGCATGAGCATAGCCGTCATATTCGTGATGCTCATAGCCACGGCTGTCACATGGCCGCTCCGGACATACCTGCTCATGCCCAACGGTCTCGAATATTTGCAAACCATCGTGTTCATTCTGGTCATAGCCGCGCTTGTGCAACTCGTGGAGATTGCGCTGAAGAAATACATCCCCGCGCTGTACGCCGCGCTCGGCGTGTACCTGCCGCTTATCACGACAAACTGCGCGGTACTCGGTGTGACGATAGCGAATATCAACAAGAGCTACAGTTTTGCGGAGTCTCTTGTGAACGCGTTCGGCTCGGGACTGGGTTTTCTTCTGGCGATGGTCATTTTCTCCGGCGTCCGCGGACACACGGAGGACAGCGACCCGCCGGAGGCGTTTCGCGGGCTGCCGATAACGCTCATATCGGCCGCGATACTCTCGCTCTCGTTTTTCGGGTTCAACGGCGTCATAGAAAATCTGTTCGGATAATCACGGCTTCGCCGCCGGAGTCGCCTTTATTCAAGGCGACTCCGGCGGGCGCGGAGACGCCCGCAAACGGGATTTTACGCCCTGCCCAGACGAAACGCCTCTCTGTTCATGTCGATGAAGCGCGCCGGCACGCATTGGTCGAGCGCGCCGTACCACGCCGTCTCCGCAAACTCCAAATACTTTGACAATCTTCCCAACAGCACAATATTTACGGCCTTCGACGACCCGGCGCGCTCAGCCGGCGCGAGCGCGTCGAACGCGTCGACCTTTGCCCCCGACGACGCCAGCTTCGCGGCGAGTTCCGACGGATACCCGGCCGCGCCCGTTATGACGGGCATGGGGTCGATTCGCTGCGTGTTTGTCACAATGAGCCCGTCCGGGGCGAGATAACCGAGCCAGCGCGCCGCCTCCAACAACTCGAACGAGACGATGTAGTCCGCCTGTCCCACATCTATGACGGGCGACGCGACGCTCGGCCCGTACCGCACGTACGTCACCACGGACCCGCCCCGCTGACTCATTCCGTGTACCTCGGAGACTTTTACGTCAAGACCCTCGGACAGCAGCAGACACCCCAGCGCCTTGCTCGCGAGCAGGCTGCCCTGCCCGCCGACGCCCACTATCATAATATTTTTCGTATTCACGCCTCCGCGCTCCCATCCACGCGCTCTATCGCGTCGAATTTGCAAAGCTGCACGCACACGCCGCACCCGACGCATAGCGTCGGATCGACGCTCGCTCCCTCGTCCCGCATGGATACCGCGGGACACCCGAGCTTCATACAAGCCTTACACTTTTTGCACTTATCCCGCCCGACGACGAGCGGGGGCTTTGGCTTGACGTATTTAAGGAGAGCGCAAGGACGCCGGGAAATTATGACGGACGGTTCTTCCGAGTCGAGCTCCTCGCGCAGCGTCCGTTCGCACTGCGCCAAATCGTACGGATCGACGACGCTCACCCGCCGTATGCCTACGGAACGGCAGAGCGTCTCGAGGTCTATTTTCCCCGCGGGTTCGCCCTTTATATTATAGCCGGTCGTCGGGTTTTGCTGATGTCCCGTCATGCCGGTGATGGAGTTATCGAGGATTATAACCGTCGAACCCGAGCCGTTGTAGGCCATATTTATGAGTCCCGTCACGCCGGAGTGCATAAACGTGGAATCCCCGATTACGGCCACGGCCCGCCGCTCCCCGTCACGCCCGAGCGCGCGGCTCCACCCGTGCAGACCCGATACGGACGCGCCCATGCACACTGTGGAATCCATAGCGTGGAGCGGCGGAGACGCTCCGAGCGTATAACAGCCGATATCGCCTATTACGGCGACCTTGGCGCGAGCCAGCGTGAAAAACACGCCCCGATGCGGACAACCCGCGCACATCACAGGCGGGCGCGCGGGAATCGGTTCGCCAAACGTCCGGCCGGAGGGCGCGGGCCGCCCGAGAACAGAGGCGACGAGATTTTGCGAGAACTCTCCCACAGCCGGAAAAATGCTCTTGCCCTCCACGCGCAGCCCGAGCCTCTTGCAGTGGTTTTCTATAACGGGATCCAGCTCCTCTATGACTGCCAGCCTTTCGACGGAAGCCGCGAAATCGAGTATCAACTTCCCGGGGAGCGGATTCACAAGTCCCAGCTTGAGGATGCTCGCGTCGCCGCCGAACACTTCCCGCGCGTACTGATACGCTGTGCCGGAGGTTATGATCCCCAGCCGCCGATCGCCCGTCTCGATCCTGTTTAAAAACGTGTCGTCAGCGAGACGTCCCAGCTCCGCCATGCGCCGCTCGACCTCCGGGTGGCGCAGGCGGGCGTTCCCGGGCATCATGACGTATTTCTCGGCGCGCTTGACGTATTCCGAAACGGGAGGTTCCGCGCGCTCACCCGTCTCAACGACGCTCCGGGAGTGCGCTATGCGCGTACACATGCGCAGCATGACAGGCGTGTCGAACCGTTCGGACAGCTCATAGGCGTACTTTGCGAATTCGAGACACTCCGACGAATCGGCCGGTTCGAGCATCGGCAGCTTTGCGGCTACCGCGTAATGGCGCGAATCCTGCTCGTTTTGCGACGAGTGCATACCCGGGTCGTCCGCTACGGCTATCACGAGTCCCGCGTTGACTCCCGTATAGGAGATTGTGAAGAGCGGATCGGCCGCGACGTTGAGCCCCACGTGCTTCATGCCGCAAAAAGCGCGCCGCCCGGCAAACGACGCGCCGAAAGCCGTCTCCAGCGCGACCTTCTCATTTGGCGCCCACTCCGCGTATATCCCGTCGTATTCGGCCAGGCTCTCCGTTATCTCGGTGCTGGGCGTCCCCGGATAGCTCGACGCCACGGCGCAGCCCGCCTCATACAATCCGCGCGCCGCGGCTTCATTTCCAAGCATAAGCGTCTTTATGCAAACGCACCTCCCAATGGCGGCTGCCGTCCCGCCCGATCCGAAAACCCGCGATTCATAATTTCGGACGGCGCCGCCCGATTATTTGATTATCAGATTGATGAGCTTATTCTTAACATATATAACTCGCGCGACTTCCTTGCCGGCGGCGAGCCCTGCTATCCTGTCGCTGGCGAGCGCGGCCGCCAGAACGTCCTCCTCACCGGAATCGCGCGGCACGGTGACGGCGCACTTCAGCTTGCCCCCCACCTGCACCGCTATCTCCATGTCGCCGCCGAGCGTCTTCGCATCGTCGTACTCCGGCCACGGCTGCTCGCACGCGAGCCCTCCGAAACCTTGAATTTCCCACAATTCCTCCGCTATATGCGGCGCGAACGGCGACAGCAGCGTCAGCAGAGCGCGTATGTCGCCGCGCGACGGCGGCGCCTCGTAGAAATCGTTTACCAGGGTCATGAGCGTCGCTATCGCCGTATTGAACTTCATTGCCTCAATATCGCCGCCGACCTTCTTTATCGCGCGGTGTACGGCCCTCTCATGCGCGGCCGAATACACGTCCCCGCCGCCGGGCTGTCCCTCGGCCAGATTCCACACGCGATCTAAAAAACGCTTGCAGCCCTTCACTGCCTTCGTAGACCACGGCGCCGACTTCTCAAAGTCGCCTATGAACATGATATACAGCCGCAGCGTGTCCGCGCCAAGCTCCGCCACTATATCGCCCGGATTTATCACGTTGCCGCGCGACTTGGACATCTTCTGTCCGTCCTCGCCGAGTATCATACCGTGGCTCGTGCGCTTGAGATACGGCTCCGGCGTCGGGACGACTCCTATGTCGTACAAGAACTTGTGCCAGAATCTGGAGTACAGCAGGTGTAGCGTCGTGTGTTCCATGCCGCCGTTGTACCAGTCCACGGGCGTCCAGCGGTGCAGCGCCTCGCCCGACGCGAGCTCGCCGTCGTTACGCGGGTCGGCGTACCTCAGGAAATACCAGCTCGAGCCGGCCCACTGCGGCATTGTATCCGTCTCGCGCGCGGCCGGGCCGCCGCAGGATGGGCATGTCGTATTCACCCAGTCCCCCATCGACGCGAGCGGACTCTCGCCGGTACCCGTCGTCTCGTAGCTCTCGACCTTCGGAAGCCGGACAGGCAGCTCGCTCTCGGGCGCCGCGACGTAACCGCAGGATTCGCAGTAAACTATCGGAATCGGCTCCCCCCAGTAGCGCTGGCGTGAAAACACCCAATCGCGCAGTTTGTAGTTGACCTTGTACTCTCCCAACCCTTTCTCCGCCAGCCATTTGGTGATTGCCGCTTTCGCCGCCTCGACGGAAAGGCCGTTCAAAAAGTCGGAATTTACCATCGTACCCGCGCCGCAGTCTGCGTAAGCCTCTTTTTCAACGTCCCCGCCGGAGACGACCTCCACTATTGGCAGCCCGAACTTTTTCGCGAACTCCCAGTCGCGGGCGTCGTGTCCCGGCACGGCCATTATGGCGCCGGCGCCGTAAGTGGAGAGCACGTAATCGGATATGTATATGGGAATCCTCCAGCCCGTCGCCGGGTTGACGGCGTCGAGTCCCGCAAGCCGCACGCCCGTCTTTTCCCGCGCCATCTCAGTGCGCTCGAAGTCTGATTTTTTCGCGGCCGACTCGCAATAATCGCGCACCTCCGCGGTGTTTTCCAGCACGTCGGCGCTTTTCTTTACCAACTCGTGTTCGGGCGACACGACCATATACGTAGCGCCGAACAGCGTGTCCGGACGCGTTGTAAACACACGCAGCCCATCGCCGCGCGTCGTCTTGAACACGATCTCGGCGCCCGTGCTGCGCCCTATCCAGTTGCGCTGCTGCGTCTTGACGCGCTCAATGTAGTCAAGACCGTCGAGGTCGTCCAGGAGTCTCTGCGCGTAATCGGTTATTTTGAGCATCCACTGGCTCTTTTCGCGGCGCACGACCTCGCTCCCGCATCTCTCGCACACGCCGCCGACGACCTCCTCATTGGCGAGGACGCATTTGCACGACGTACACCAGTTGACGGGTATGGACGCCTTGTACGCCAATCCCTTTTCAAACATTTTGAGAAAGATCCACTGCGTCCACTTGTAATACTCCGGGTCTGTGGTGTTCACGACGCGATCCCAGTCGAAGCTGTAGCCGAGCATTTTGAGCTGTTCCGTAAAGCGGGCGATGTTTTTTTCCGTGACGTCCGCGGGGTGGAGTTTATTTTTTATCGCGTAATTTTCCGTAGGCAGACCAAACGCGTCGAAACCCATCGGAAACAGCACGTTATAGCCCTGCATACGTCTCTTGCGGGCGACGATGTCCATCGCGGTGTACGGGCGCGCATGTCCGACGTGCAGCCCCTCGCCTGAGGGATACGGGAACTCGATAAGCACGTAGCATTTCGGCTTGCCGCCCGAATCGCGAGCGGCGTATGTCTTGCGCGATGCCCATATGTCCCGCCACTTCCGCTCGATACGCGCAAATTCATACTTCATCGCGTCCGCCCTCCTCCAGCCACGCGTCCGTGTCCGTCTCGCGGGCGTCGCTCCAGAGACGCTCCAGAGCGTAGAACTCGCGCAGCTCTTTCAGGAACAAGTGCACCACAAGGCAGCCGAAATCCACAAGTACCCAACCTCCGGAGCGGTATCCCTCGACACGAAGAGGCGTCTCTCCGCACTCTTTCAGCGCTTTTTCGACTTCGTCGGCGAGCGACTTTATCTGCGTCGTGGAGTTTGCGGTACATATTACAAAATAGTCGGCCAGAACAGTCACGTCCCGCGTCTCCAACGCTTTGATATCCACGCCTTTTTTGTTGTCGAGAGCCCTCACGGCAAGTCTTGTCATCTCCAGCGGAGTCAGCATCAATTCACCTCATATCAGTTTTCGTCGTATGCCCGCGAGACGATATTAGCGATCAGCTCTTTTGTGACAGGGATGGGAGATGTCACAAATCCGGCCTTGGCCGCCATCTCGCACTGCATGACCACTTCGTCCGGCACGGCGGCGAGCAGCGCGGCGCGGTCGAGTCCGAGCTGCTTCATATTCGGCAGGCCGATGCGTCCCATCAGACCCAGCGCCGCTGTGTACGCCGCCCGGCCTATCTCGGCGGGAGAGGCGCCGTCCGGCGGCGCGGAGCCAAAGCATTTGGCGAAATACAAGACCTGCTCTGTCTTGACATGAACGACGGCCTCCAGCACCTGCGGCAGACACGCCGCGCAGCCGTTGCCGTGCGGGACGTGGAATTTGGCGCCCAGACTGCGGCCTATGTCGTGCGACAAGTGGCACAGCGCGCCGGACATGGCGATGCCGCCGAGAGAGGACGCTTTCATCATGCCCTCGCGAGCCTCCGCGTCGCTCCCGTCGTCGCAGGCGCGGATCAGATATTCGGCGACGAGCCTTATTCCCTCGCGTCCGGCGACTTCGGAAAACGGATTCGCGCGCGCGGACGTGTACGACTCGATACAGTGGCACAGCGCGTCCATGCCCGTTGACGCCGTTACGGATTTCGGCAGCCCGAATGTCAGTTCGGGATCGACAATCCCCAATGTGACGGCGCATCCTACGCCGGCGATATTCGTCTTTATGCCGCGTTCGGTGTCGGTTATGACGCCGCCCGGCGTACATTCGCTGCCGGTTCCCGCCGTTGTGGGCAGCAATATCAGCGGCACGCTCGGCTTTGTCACAACGCCGTCGCGCCCATAGTACCGCTTCAGCGGCGGCGGATTCGTTATGAGCAGCTTTGCCGCCTTCGCCGTGTCGAGACTGGAACCCCCGCCGACTCCGACGACGCAATCAACGCCCTCCGAGACGCCGAGGGTGCCGGCCTCCTCCGCCGACCAGTCGGGCGGATCGGCCTGCACCTTGTCGAACCTGACGGCCGCCACTCCCCCGGACTCTATGGCGGATATGACCTTATCGGCGATGCCGGCGTCCGCCACACCCTTATCGTACACGACGAGCGCTTTTTTGCAGCCGAGTTTGCGCAGTTCCGCGCCGATCTCCGCCGCCCTCCCGCGCCCGAACAACAGCGGATTAGGGCTTGACCACACGCTTGACATAAATATGACCACACCTTTCATTGTTACTTCCGGTACAAAACAGCCGCGAAAAGACGCGGTCATTCTGCGCCCACCGCCCGCGCGCTCTACATGTCCGTCGGCAGACGGGCAGACACAGTCGCGCGGTTCCTACAGACGAATTTGCTCTTCCCAGAACGTGTGCGGCGTCTCGTCCATGTTCACCCACATGTGCTTGTGGTACGTGTACTCTTCCAGAACAAGGACGGAATTTTCCTTTGTCCAGCCGGACTCCTTCTGCCCTCCCCACGGCGTCTCGGGGACTATGGCCAGGTGCTGGTTTATCCATGTGGTGCCGACCTTGAGTTGTTCGCACAGCATCCACGCCTTGCGGTAGTCCGCGCTCCATACGGAGGCGGACAACCCGTAGTGACAATCGTTGACAAGCGCGGCGGCGTCCTCCGGCAGCTTCACCTTCATGACGCCGACGCAGGGCGCGAATATCTCCTCTTGCATATAGTGGGCTTTGTTGTCGTACATCTCCAAAATTGTCGGCATGACATAGGCGCCGCCCTCAAGCTCCTTGGGCAGCGGCTCGCGCAGCAGCACCCTGGCGCCCTCGCGAATTGCCTCGTCGACAAACTTCTCCGCCGTCTCGCGGCACTTCATGTACGCAAGCGGCCCTATCATCGTGTTGGGATCAGTCGGGTCGCCTATCGTGATTTTTGACGCGGCGGCGACGAAACGCCTCACAAACTCGTCGTATATCCCGTCCTGCACGTAAAAGCGCGACGGGGAACCGCAGTTTTGCCCGCTGTTGAAAAACGCGGAGTATGTAGCGCCCTCAACCGCGGCGTCGAGATTGCAGTCGTCGAGTACGATGAACGCGTTCTTTCCGCCGAGCTCCGACGCGACGGGCATGACGCGCGGCGCGGCGAGCGACATGATGCGTTTGCCGACCTGTGAGTCGCCCGTGAAGTTGATTTTATCAATGCCTGGATGTGTGACTATCGCCTCCCCGACCTCTCCGCCCGGGCCTGTGACGATGTTCACCACGCCGGCCGGAATTCCGGCTTGCGCGATGTACTCCGCCATTTTCAGCACAGTCAGCGGCGCGCATGACGGCGGCTTGAGCACGACGGTGTTTCCCATGATGAGCGCGGGCGCCAGCTTCGACACCGCCGTCACGAGTGGGAAATTCCACGGCGTTATGAGTCCGACGACGCCGAGCGGTTCCTTGAACGTCATAACGCGTGCGGACGGGTCGGCGGAGATGGTCAGTCCCGTGTGGGCGCGCCCGAGTCCCGCCATAAACTCGAATTCACCCACGGCGGACGGGATGTCGAAACGGCTCGTCTTCATGACCGGTCCGCCATACTGCGCCGTCTCAAGCGCTATGAGTTCGTCCTGGTTTTCGCGGATGAGCGCCGCTATCTTAAAGAGCAGTTCCGCGCGCTCGCCTATGTATGTCGAGCGCCAGACCGCCTTCGCGCGCGTCGCCGCCTCGACCGCCAGATCGACGTCCTCCGCCGTGCAGCGCGGCACTGTTGCGACGACGGAGTTGTCGTGCGGGTTGATAACCTCCATTGTTCCGCCCTTCACGGGTTTTGTGAGCTTGCCGTCGATGAGAATCCTGTAATCATACGCCATGTTGTTCTTCCTCCCGTTCAATTTCACGCGCCGGTATCAGCGTGTGTATTTTGTGCTCGAATCTTTTCATCGGATGTCTTTCACGCGAAATTTACACAGACCAGTTTCGGCTCGGTAAACTCAAGCATACCGTACATGCCGCCCTCTTTGCCTATTCCGGACTCCTTTACGCTGGTACCCCACGGCTGCTCGTTTGTGAGCATTTGGCAGTTGATGAACACCGCCCCTACTCGCAGCTTGCCGATGAGTTTCATGCCCGCGCCGATGTTCCGCGTCCAGACATGCGCGCACAGTCCGTACTCGGAGTCGTTGGCGAGTGCCGCGAGGTCGTCGGAGTCCGTATATTTTATAATTACGGCCACGGGGCCGAATATCTCCTCGCGCGCGGCTTTCATATTGTGCGTGCAGTCGGCCAGCACAGTGGGCGCGACGAAAAAGCCACGCCCCGGTACCTGCGCCGCGCCGCCCGTGACTACGCGCGCGCCCTCGGCCTTCGCGCTTTCAATGTAGCCAAGTACCTTGCTCTGGTGCTCGCGTGATACCATCGGCCCCATCTGCACAGCCCTGTCGGACGGGTCGCCGACTTTCAGATTCCGGGCGTATTCGGCGAATTTCGCGATGAACTCGTCATACACCGACTCGTGTACGTAATACCTGCCGGGGCCGGAGCAGTGCTGTCCCGAGTTGTTGAACTGACGCCACGCGAGAACTTTCAGCGAGGCGTCTATGTCGGCGTCGGGGAATATGAGTACGGGATTGTTGCCGCCGAGTTCCATCACGCATTTTTTGACGGTCGGCGCGGCGGACGCCAGAATGGATTTGCCGGTCTCGCTCGATCCGGTGAAGCCGACGAGATCTATGCCCGGATGCGACGCGATCGCCGCGCCGACAGAACCTCCCGGGCCTGTTATGACGTTCACCGCGCCCGGCGGCAGTCCCTCGGCTTTCGATATCACTTCCGCGAATTTCAATCCGATGAGCGAGTTTATCGACGGCGGCTTCAGGACGCATGTATTGCCTACGGCGAGCGCGGGCGCCAGCTTCACGGCTGTCATGATAGTCGGGAGGTTCCACGGTATTATGAACCCGATCACACCGACAGGTTCCCTCTTTATGAAAGTGAGCGTGTCGCCGGGTACGGGTATCTCGTCGCCCTTAATTCTGAGCGCCGCGTTCGCGCTCCACTCAAACTTTTCCGCCGCGCCCATACACACGCCGAACGCGTCGGAATACGGCGTCCCGTGTTCCAGCCCCTCGATTTTTGCCATCTCGTCGGCGTTCTCACGGATAAGCGCGGCAATCCTGAAAAGCACCTTGTTGCGCTCGGCCTGCGTCATGCCAGACCAGATCGGAAACGCGGCGCGCGCCGCCGAGACGGCGCGCGCCACATCCTCATCGCCCGCCGACGGCGCCGTCCCCAGTTCCTCGCCCGTCGACGGATTGAGCGTCGTCAGCGTGGCGCCCGACACGGCGTCCGCCCACTCGCCCGCTATGTACATCTTGCGTTCAATCATTGCGGCAATATCCCCTTTTATCAGTTATCGCGTATCGCGTCAGTCGTTTGAGGCATTATATCAAAAAGATTTGAAAAACACAATGGCGCTGTTATCGGAATAATTTCGTTTGTGATGGCTTCGCCATCACAAACGAGTCACGGGAGCAGGGATCTCGCCGTGCGCGGCTCGCAAAGAGCGTTTTCCGAGGAATAAATCCCCGGAAAATGCGAAATATTACAATTTTTGCATCGTCATATAGGGGCCCCCGCGAAGTCGAATGACTTCG
>JAITKI010000125.1 GCA_031278515.1 Oscillospiraceae bacterium
CTCACGGACTGCGCTAAGCAAGTTTCCGGCTAAAGCCGGGAACTTGCTCGCTCCGTCGTTCGTCCTCTCCCCACGAAGTCATTCGACTTCGCGGGGACCCCTATATAACGGAGCAAAAATTATCATATTTCGCATTTTCCGGGGATTTATTCCCCGGAAAATGCTCTTTGCGAGCCGCGCACGGCGAGAGCCAAGCTCCCGTGACTCGTTTGTGATGGCGAAGCCATCACAAACGAAATGATTCAACCGGGGGAGTGGTTTCTTTTTATCTCATTATGTGATACACTATCGTAAGCTCATCACGATTATGATAGTGCCTTTCGATTCGCTTCGGCGCAGGACAATCATGAAAGGGCATTGTCACAGTGCGCACGTTTTGCACGCCGGGGCGGGCAAAACGCGATTTTAACGGAAAGCCCCTCTTGTTTTGACTTTTGTTTCGCAAACAAGCGGGCAGGAGCGCAGCAACGTATGACCGGCGCCGGAAAAACTCAAAAGAGGAGAGCGGGCGGACGCAGGATACGGCGGCTTGCCGGGTCTGCCGCCATCCTCGCGTTCGTTGCGGCGCTGACATACTCCCTGGCCGTAGGCGGCGGCAGGCCGGATCTCAGCGGGGTGAAACGCGCGCTCGCCGGTCTGCGCGGCGTGGAGCGCGCGGACGAATTCATCTGCGCGCCGGGCTATGACGCCGCGTTTGCCGACCTTGACGGCGGCTTTGTAACGGCGGGCGCGCTCGGTTTCAAGGTGTTCGGCGCGGACGGGCAACAGCTCGCGCACGAGTCTTTCAAGATGTCGGAACCCATGACATCGTCCTCGGGCGGTCACGCGGTCGTCTACGACGCGGGCGGCACGTCCGTCAGACTGATAGACAGCGCCGGCGGGTTGGCCCCCATCGTCGAACCTGAACTCGAAATAATCTCGGCGGCCATAAACGGCAACGGGTGGCTGGCGCTCTGTACGCGGGAGGGCGGCGGCTATAAAGGCAGTGTGACGGTGTACGGAGCGGACGGGGATATGAAATATAAGTGGTATTCGGCGCAGGGCTATATAATGTCTGCGGCTCTCTCGCGCGATAACCGCGAGCTCGCCGTTCTCTCTCTTGGCGATACGGGCGGCAGAATCACGCTCTTGAAGCTCCAAAGCGAGCAGGTACAGGGGACGTTTGACCTCGCGGGAGGCGTCATTCTGGAAATTAAATACACGCCGGACGGCCGCCTTCTGGCCGTCGCCGAGAACTCGCTCATATCTGTTGACGGCGCGGGGACAGGCGCGGTCGTCCGGGACTTTTCCGGCAAATACCTCGGCGGCTGGGCCATAGGCGACGACGGATTGACCGCGCTGCTGCTTCTCGACTACGGCGTAGGAGACGCGGGTACGCTGGAAACATACGATGCCCGCGGCGCGGCGCTCGGCGCGGTGAGTACGGACAGCCGATGCATTTCGCTCTCCGTGAACGGCGGCGTGGCGGTGCTGTGGCGCGACAGGCTCTCTCTGTACGACGCGTCCTTGCGGCTGGAATCGGAATTTCACGACGTCGCGGATGTCGTCAGCGCGCTCGCACGCGCGGACGGCGCGGCGCTCGCCGTAGGCCGCGGCGTTGCGAAGGTGTACGACAGCGCCTGAGCGAACGCCGCCATATTGACTGCGACGCGCTCCGGGCTGCTTACGCCGGGGAGCGGAGATTGAAAATCGGAGGATTCTGCGGATTGTATATTGCGATTGACGTTATACTTGTCGCGACGCCCTTGTACTGCGTGTGGCGCGGCTACAGAGGCGGGATAATACGCGGCGTGTGCGGCGCGCTGGCGCTCATAGTCGCGATATTCGGGGCGAACATCGTGGCGTCCGCGTATTCGGGCGAGGTCGCGGATATGCTGGAGCCGTTTGTCGGCGGAATCGTTGACGGCGCGCTGGCGACAGTCACGAGCGGCGGCGGAGAATCCGACGGCGCGGACGCCGGCGGGGAGGGGACTCTCCGGGGCGAAGCGGCGGACGCGCTGATACCGGACGGGACGAACAGCCCGGAGATGCGTCAGGCGAGCTACGCCGCTCTGCGGGAACTAGGGCTGCCGGAGGCCGCGGCGTCGCTGCTCTCGGAGAAAATCTCGGACGGAGTGTTCGGGGCGGGCGCGGCGCTGGAGGATATAATAACCGAAAAGCTGTGTTCGGCGCTGGCGTATATCGCCGTGTTCGCCATCGTGTTTCTGCTCGTATCCATAGCCTTCGCGGTGCTGGGGAATATACTCAATCTCGTGTTTAAGCTGCCCGGACTGGAGCTCATAGACTCGCTGATCGGCATGGTCTTCGGTCTTTTCAAGGGCGTTGTGATAGTTTACGCGATAGCGGCCGTAGTCCGGTATGTCGGACTGCTCGCTCCGTCGATAATAGAGGAGACAAGAGTTTTGAAATACCTCATAAACACGAACCCTCTCGCCGACATCCTCGGAATATAAGGGGTAAACCTTGTGAAAATGCTGCCGAACCTGCTGTCCGCGCTGCGAATATGTCTCGTGCCGCTGTTCATACTGGCGTATTTCGCCGGAGGCGGCGTCTCCGTAAAAAAGTGCGCGATCGCGGTCTACGCGTTTGCGTCCTTCACCGATTTCCTCGACGGCTTTCTCGCGAGACGGTATAAACTGACGACGGAACTGGGCAAGATACTCGATCCGCTCGGGGACAAGCTGATGACGATCGCGGTTCTCACCTGTATAACGATCGACGGACTGATTCCCGTCTGGGCGGTGCTCATAGCGGCGGTGAAAGAGTCGCTCATGGCCGTGGGCGGACTCATACTCCACAGACGCTCCGGGGGCGGGGCTATCCCGCCCTCGAATATCTTCGGCAAAGCCTCCACCGTTGTGTTTTTCCTCGTCTGCGTCACGCTGATGCTGTTCCGGGAGCGCATAACCGGAACGGGAGCGACGGCGATGATCTCGGCGGCGCTGTGTCCCATGCTGCTGGCGCTCGGCAGCTACGCCGTCACATTCTCCGCGGCTGTAAAGAAATCAATTCGTTTGTCACGGCCGGGGCCGTAACAAACGAGTAACGAGGCATGAAACTCGCCGTGCGCGGCTCGCAAAGAGCATTTTCCAGGGAATAAATCCCCGGAAAATGCGAAATGTGATAATTTTTGCTCCGTTATATGGGGGTCCCCGCGAAGTCGAATGATTTCACGCACTCCTGCGCAAAAATTCTTTTCGCCTACGCCGAAAAGGACGGGAGAGCGAAAACTGCCGCAGACGAAAACATTCTAAAGAGAGGCAATTTGACAATTAACGATTAATGCGGGATAATGTTCAAAACAACGTAAAGAAGGTAGTTGATTATGCACCCACAATTATGCTCAAG
Organism: Oscillospiraceae bacterium; assembly: GCA_031278515.1. GTDB lineage: Bacteria > Bacillota > Clostridia > Oscillospirales > Oscillospiraceae > JAISBX01. Next base: position 3,349 of record JAITKI010000125.1, read on the forward strand.
ATGCAAGAAGAACGCGGCGGTTATATTCATCACCAAGATCGAAAACGGCAGATCGACTAACGAGGGAATATGTCTAAAGTGCGCGCGCGAGCTGAATATAAAACCCGTCGAGGACATGATAAGGCGCATGGGACTCACCGATGAGGAGATCGAAACCGCGTCCGAGGAGATGCTGGCGATGACCGGGTTGGACGAATACCCGGAGCCGGGCAGCGATGAGGACAGCCGCACGACGACATTCCCGTTCCTCGACAGGATGTTTGGCGGGCCGGTGGAGCAGTTCCCGCGCGGGGGCGACTTCCCGTCCCGGCAGCCCGGACGCGACCGCGAGTCCGGCGGTCCCGGCGGCAAGAAGCGCAAATATCTCGAAAACTACTGCATGTCGCTCACACAGCGCGCGCGCGATGGCAAGCTGGATAAGATGGTGGGGCGTAAGCTCGAGACGGAGCGCGTGGTACAGATACTCAACCGCCGCCAGAAGAACAACCCGTGTCTCATCGGCGAGCCGGGCGTGGGAAAGACGGCGATCGCGGAAGGTCTCGCGCAGTGCATTGTGGACGGCGGCGTTCCGTTCAAGCTCGCGGACAAGGAGGTCTATCTGCTCGACCTGACGGCTCTCGTCGCCGGCACGCAATTTCGCGGCCAGTTTGAGAGCCGCATGAAGGGACTCGTGGAGGAAGTCAAGGCGTGCGGCAATGTTATACTGGTGATAGACGAGGTACACAGCATTGTGGGCGCGGGCGACGCCGACGGTTCTATGAACGCCGCGAATATCCTGAAGCCGGCGCTCGCCCGCGGGGAGATACAGGTTATCGGGGCGACGACGTTTTCGGAGTACAGACGTTTTATCGAGCGGGACGCGGCGCTCGAACGCCGCTTCCAGCCCGTCGCCGTCAGCGAGCCGTCGATTGCGGACGCCGTCGAAATAATGCGTGGCGTGAAGCATTACTATGAGGAATACCACGAGGTCGATATACCCGACGAGATAGCGCGTCAGGCGGTGGTGCTGGCGGAGAGATACATAACCGACAGATACCTGCCCGACAAGGCCATCGATCTGCTCGACGAGGCGTGCTCGGACCTCAATTTGCGCAGCGCGACGATAACGCGCATGGGGCAGATACGCAAGGAGCGCTCCGATCTCAGCAGTGAGCGCGAGCGTCTGCTCGCCTCGCCCTCGGGAAACGATTTTGCAAGACTCGCGGCGATACGCAGCCGGGATATACAAATATCGGATGAGCTGTGTACGCTCGAAAGCGACGGGCTGCCCGTACTCGGGCTGGACAATCTGGCGCGCGTTATCGAAATGTGGACGAAGATCCCCGCCAGCAGCATACGCGAGGACGAGTACAAGCGCTTAAGCGAGCTCGACAAGAGACTGAAGGCTCATATCGTCGGACAGGACGACGCCGTCGAAACGGTGTGCGCCGCCATCAGGCGCAGCCGCGTGGGCATAGCGGCAAAGCACAAGCCCGTGTCGTTCATCTTCATCGGCTCGACAGGCGTCGGAAAAACCGAGCTTGTCAAGCGGCTCGCCGAGGATCTTTTCGACACGCCGGAATCTCTCGTCAGGCTCGATATGTCCGAATTCATGGAGCGCCACACCGTGTCCCGCATCATCGGCTCACCGCCCGGCTATGTGGGATATGACGAGGCGGGCCAGCTCACCGAGAAGATCAGACGCAAGCCGTACAGCGTCATACTTTTCGACGAGATCGAAAAGGCGCATCCGGACGTGCTGAATATAATGCTGCAAATACTCGACGACGGCAGACTGACGGACTCGCACGGGCGCACAGTCAATTTTGAGAACACCGTCATAATCATGACGACGAACGCCGGCAGCGACAGGAAAGAGAATGCCCTGGGCTTCAACCGCACAAAGGACGAGCAGGGCAAGGAGAAGGCCGCGAAGGCGCTCCGCGACTTCCTGCGCCCGGAGTTCATCAATCGCGTGGACGAGATAGTCTACTTCAACAAACTCGTAATGGACGACTTCAGAAAGATCGCCGGGCTCATGCTCAACGAGCTGGGCGGTTCTATGGCGGAAAAGGGGATTGAGCTGCGCTACGACGACAGTCTGCTCGACCTGGTAGCCGATAAGTCCTTCTCGGATACATACGGCGCGCGCAATCTCAGACGCACCATACAAAAGGAGGTCGAGGACATCGTGGCGCGCGAGCTTATTTCGAGCTACACGCGCAAGGTGAAGCAGATCGGCCTCACCGTGAAGGACGGCGAAATACTGATCATCGCGGTATGAAATTTCGATTGAACGGCGCCGGTTCCGCCGCTCGTAAAGCGGCCGCCGTATTGCTGGCGTTGCTGCTGTCGGCCTGCGGCGGCGGAGTCCGCCCAAGTCCGGACGGCGGCTCCGGCGCCGCGCCGCCCGTCCCCCCGCCGCCGGTCGCGTCCGCCGGATACATAGACGACGGCGCGGATCACGGAGGCAGGGCGCCGTATCTGTTTTCCTTTTTGCACGAGGACGCGTCGGTCGTGGACGCCGCGTTTTTCGCGATGATGGAGCGCTGGAGCGACGCGATGAATTTTACGCTCGTTGAGTCGGTGTTCGGCGGAGATGGGCGCTCCGCCGTCGGCGTCCTGGACGAGCTGTCGGACGCGGGTGTGGACGGGGTCGTAATATCCGCGTCGGGCGACGACTTGACAGTTACAAATAATTATTGTAATGAGCTGGGAATCCCCCACGTATATGTGTTCAACGCGCCACGCGGCGCCGACGGAGGGGCGCTCGCGCCGTGCGTTGAGATTGACATGAGCGCCGTTGGCGGCTTTATGGTGGACTGGCTCGACGCCCACGCGCGAAAAGCGTGGGGTGAGGAATATATCCCGGAGAAAACCGGCGTCATAAGGACGCGCCGGGACGACGACTCCAAGCTCGCGGCTATAAGCGAGGGCGTTTCGCTGCGCGCGCGGGAGTTGTACCCGGAAACCGGGGGAAACATGGCGGACGCCTCGCCCTCCGGGGGGGAACTGACGGCGGAAACCGCTTATAACGCGGTATATATGGCTATAATCACATACCGGGGCGCGGATCGCTGGCTGATACCATGCGTCTCGGTTGAATTCGGTCGCGGCGCGGCGGCGGCGGCCGAGACGCTGGGCGTCTCAGACAAGGTCGCCATCCTGTCGGTGGAGATGGAGGCCGTATTCGCGCTCTGGGACGGCAGCGACGCGGGGGTTCCGGGGGCCGCCGTCGCCATTGAGAGTCCCGCCAACGCGGGCGCCGCGCTTGCGGGACTCATAGCGCTGCGCGACGGCAGGGCGGAACCGGACGCGCTATGGTCCGAGCTTAAGCGGCCGGGCGATGTTTGCGCCGTATTCACGGGCCGCCTGCGCGCGGTGACGCGGGACGAATACGCCGACTACCGTCAATACATCGGCAGTCTTGTTGAAAAACAGGAGGCCGGCCGGAAATAAACGGGTCTCGCGGTAAACGGCGAGGTATTTCCCGCGAGGCCGTTTGATATGAGCGGAAGGCGCGGCAAGCCGCGCGGTATGGAACCGTTTTGCGTAATAAAGCCCCAAGGGGGAACCTGCGGCGAAGCGAAAGGCGTGGTCATAATAATGCGTACAGAGTCCATACGGCTTCACAAGGTACTCCGGAGAATCGACGCGAAGGCGGAGACCGGCCTGACCTCCGCTCAAGCCGCAGAGCGCCTGGACAACGGGTACGGCAACGTCAGCCCGGAACCGCCGGAAAAGACGGCGCTGCGCATCATCTGCGACAATGTGTTCACCTATTTCAACCTCATATTCATTTTGCTGATGCTCTGCGTCATAGCGGTGGGCGCGTACAACAATCTCACGTTTATGCCCGTGGTCGTGATAAATTGCGCCATAGGCATAATACAGGAACTGCGCGCGAAACGCGCCTTGTCCGCGCTGACATTCGTGTCGGCGCCGCGCGCGGAGGTTGTGCGCGACGGGCAGGTCGTCCCCATCCCCCATACGGAGACCGTGCTGGACGATGTGGCGATATTCAAGGCGGGCTGCCAGATCTACGCGGACGCCGTCGTACTGTCCGGCGAGTGTCAGGCGAACGAGGCGCTTGTGACGGGAGAGGCGGACGAGATTACAAAGATACCGGGCGATAAGCTGCTCTCCGGCAGCTTTGTGGTGTCGGGGGAGTGCAGGGCGCGGCTCGACAAGGTGGGGCGCGACTCGTTCGTCTCACGTCTCACCATAGAGGCGAAAAAAAGCTCCGGCAAGAAGCGCTCCGGAATGATGCACTCCCTGTCCAGACTTGTCCAGATCATAGGCTTCGTCGTCATACCGTTCGGCGCCGTCATGTACTACCAGCAGACGAGCGTTCTGGGGCGTCCCGTTGAGGACAGCGTGCTGTCTTCCGTGGCGGCGCTCATAGGCATGATACCGGAGGGGTTGTATCTTCTTGTATCGGTCGCGCTGACAGTCAGCATAATGAGACTTGCGAAAAAACGCACGCTCGTACACGAGATGCGCTGCATTGAGACGCTCGCGCGCGTGGACGTGCTGTGTGTGGACAAGACAGGGACGATAACGGAACCTTCCATGACCGCCAGAGACGTCGTGCTGTTATGCGAGGACAGATTCAACCGCGCGGATATAGACATGATTATGGCTGATTATACGGGCAGCATGAGCGCGGATAACGAGACGATGACCGCGCTCAAAGCTTTTTTCAAGGAAAGGCCGAAGCGGCGCGCGGCGCGCTCGATGCCGTTTTCATCGTCCGCCAAGTACGGCGGCGTGTCGTTCGGAGACGGCGAGGCGTATCTGCTGGGCGCGCCTGAGAAGATACTGCTCCACGATTACGATAACTACAGGGACGCGGTCGAGTCGTACTCGGCGGCGGGGTATCGCGTGCTGCTGCTGGCGCTGTACGACGGGGACATATCCGGAAAACGTATAGACGCGGAGGTCATGCCGCTCGCGCTCATACTGCTGACAAACAACATAAGGCCGCAGGCGCCGAAAGCGTTCAAATTTTTCGCCGATCAGGGCGTCGATATAAAGGTAATCTCGGGCGATAACCCCGTGACGGTCTCGCGCATTGCGGAAGAGGCGGGCATACGCGGCGCGCAGAAGTACATCGACGCGTCCTCTCTCAATACCGAGCGCAGGATAAGGCGCGCCGTGGAGGAGTACACCGTGTTCGGCCGGGTGACGCCCGAACAGAAGCGCAAGCTCGTGCGCGCGCTGAAGAGCGCGGGTCACACCGTGGCGATGACCGGCGACGGCGTCAACGACGTACTCGCGCTGAAAGAAGCGGACTGCGGCGTCGCAATGGCGTCCGGAAGCGACATAGCGTGCCATGTCGCGCATCTCGTGCTGTTGGACTCAAATTTTTCGGCGATGCCCGCCGTAGTCATGGAGGGCAGACGCGTCATAAACAACATCGAGCGCTCCGCCTCGCTCTTCCTGGCAAAGAACATATTCTCATTCACGCTCGCGGCTCTGGCGCTGATTTTCACGCTGACATACCCCATAACACCCTCGCAGCTCTCGCTTTTCAACGTGATGTTCATAGGTATACCCTCGTTCGTGCTGGCGCTCGAACCGAATATCAACATCGTGCGGGGCAGATTTCTCGTCAACGTGATAATCAAGGCGATGCCCGCCGGTCTCACGAGTATGTTCGCGGTGCTCGCGGCAATGAAAGCGAGCGCGCTGTTCGGCATAGAGCACGGCGAGATGGCCACTATAGCGACGACGCTGCTCGCGGCCGTGGGTATGATGATGCTCTACATGATAAGCAGACCGCTCAACCGGTTGAGACGCGCGCTCATGATAGCTATGGCGGTCGGATTCGCGGGCGGCGGAATCCTGCTGCACGACCTTTTTGAGCTCACCATGCTGACGCCAACAGGCGCGGCCGCCACTATAGTCATAGCGGCGCTGGCCGCGCCTGTCATGTTTGCGCTTGGTCGCCTGAGCGGGCGGCTTGCGAGTATCAGTGTATGAGCGCGCGAGTCGAGAGCATTGTTTTTATGACGGACACCGCGCCTTCAATGCCCGTGAACGAGGTGTTCACCGACAGGTCGTAATTGCGGAAGTCGCCCCACAGTCTGTTGGTGTAGTACTTGTAATAGTTTGCGCGGCTCTTATCGATGCGTTTGATGGCCGCCGCCGCGTTTTCGCCCGGAAGATTGTACGACTCCACGGCGCGCCTTACGCGCTCGTCCGTGTCGGCGTGGATGAACACCCTCACCGTGTCGGACTCGTCGCGCAGTATGTAGTCGGCGCAGCGCCCGACTATGACGCAGTCCGCGCGAGCGGAGATTTCTTTGATCACCGCCGACTGCGCGAGGAACATCTTGTCGCTCGTGGGCGTTTCGTAGAACGATACGGAGTCAAAGCTGGAAAACGCCGAATGTTTCAGATTAAACAGAAACGTGTTTGGTATGGACTCCTCGCTCTTTTCGATGTAGTCGGGAGACAGCCCGCTCTTCTCCGCCGCCATCTTGATGATTGACTTGTCATAAAAGCCAATCCCAAGCGCTTCCGCGAGCTTTTCGCCGATCTGTCTGCCGCCGCTGCCGTATTCGCGGCTGATTGTAAGAGTGAACCCGGACATTTTGAACCCTCCCGGTCGCATCGCGGCGCCTATGCCGCCTTAAATATATTCTGATTTAGAACCACCCGAGGTTATTATACCTGCCGCAATTCCGTTTGTCAAGGCTGCTGTTATCGAATGGGGGTTGACGCAGGAGGGGGCGGATGGCAGGGCGGGTTGCGCGGAAACCTTTCAGTCCGCGTCCCGCGCGTCCTTCTACCCCTCAACATTTTTGTCAAAATTTTTCAAAACCCTATTGCATACCCGTTTCCGCTGTGCTACAATACTCCCGCGAGGCCGGTGAAAAACGGGCCGCGGCGGTCGCGAGGTGTCTCACCACCGCGCGACGCGAGTAGGGAGAATCGTTAAAGCAAACCACCTACAAGCACAGGTTTCCCCGCCGCCACAGCTACGAAAGTATACACGTTTCGGCGCGTATCCGCAAGTAACGCCGTGGATGGCAGGAAATCCGAGCGACGCTGAATTGAATACGCCTTTCCGCGCTTTTGCCTTGGTACATACGGCGCGGCGGCGTTGATTGGGCGCGTAGGTAGCGGGTGAATTTTTCATCCGAGTTCCCTGCGCGCCCGTTTTTGCCGGTCCTCCCGGAGGCTTTGGATTTATTCCGTAGCTTTCCGGAGGACTATATTTATATTTGGAGGCAAAGACAATGAAAAAATCTATTTGGGCGAAAATCCTGAGCGTGGCGCTGACCGCCGCGCTGCTGGCGGGGCTCGCGCCGGCGGGCGGCGTTGCTGCCGCTGACGAGGAGGGTGCGGCGCTACCGTTTACAATCACGGCGGATTCGGGCGATTCGACGATCACGATTACAGCGTCGGAAGAACCCACCCCGGAAGAACCCGACCCGGAAGAACCCGATCCGCAAGACCCGGGATATGTGTACAAATCCGGAAAGCTGACATTACAGGCAGGATCGCGTTACGTCGCTCGCGATTACGCGCAGAGCGCGAATGTGAATGTAACGAATAATACGGATTCCGTCGCCGAGTATTATCTTGTCAGCGATAATAACTACGACGATATCATGCTCAACTTCGTAAAAAGCGGTTCTATCGACGAGCCTCTTGTCATTCTGCCCGGTGAGACCCAAGCGGTCGAACTCAGTATTTTCACGCAGAACGCAAC
>JAITKI010000142.1 GCA_031278515.1 Oscillospiraceae bacterium
GGAAGCCGGGGCGGGGGTGAAAACATTTATCATGGCGCTGCGCCTCCTATAACTGTGGTAAAAACATTATTTAAGAACTCAAAAGGACACTATGCTAACATAATGAGTTCCTACACTAAATATATAGGCGTCGGCATTGTTATCACCGATATAGGTGAATTGATATATGTTCAACAATTTGCGTAATAGAAAAACCACGTGTAATAAAAACAGGCAGTCCAAACGGACTGCCTGTTTTTATATAACCAGTGAAATTTGGAGGTAAGCATGAAAATAAAGCGAATTATCGCCGCGCTCATGGCGACACTATTGCTGTCCGGCGTGTTGCCTGCTCCTGTGCTGCAACGCTCCGCACTCGCCGCCAGCGCGACAGGCGACACACTTCCGATGTGTCGCATATGATGTGACGTAAGAACCTGTATCCGGGCGTCCGGGACATCCGCCGGAAAGCGGTCGACGCGCGGCTTTGAACGCAGGTTCCGGGGACGCCCCGGGATATACGCCGTTATATCGCGCCCGGGGGAGGGCCGCCTATAAAAAATGATAGTTGAAAAACTACCATTTCAGTATAGAACAAACGAGAATAATTTCGTTTGTGATGGCTTCGCCATCACAAACGAAATTATTCAACGATCAGCGCCCTTGACGTCAGCTTCCTAATGCGGTAATATAGTCGCGGGTTGAGAGTTTGGCTGCAAATAAACCGCCAATTCCCGCAGTCGCTCCCCGCGAGGGGAACGTGGATTGAAACATTATCGTTATGGCGCAGTTCCCGGAAATCGCTCCCCTCACGGGGAGCGTGGGCGGGTATTCACTCAAATTCAAACCCTCCGATGCGACCATACGCCCGCAAAATCCTTGTGTCAGGTAAAATTTTCCGGCGGATATGCCGTTTGCCGCGGTATCGACGTTACGGGAGAAATCGAACGGACAGCCGGAGCGTCTATTTTGGCGATCATCGGGCATACTATGGTCATTCAAATCATCAGTAAAGAATATTTTCGTTTGTAGCGGTTTTCTCTCTCCCGTCCTTTTCGCCTACGGCGAAAAGAATTTTGGCACAGGAGTGCGTCTCGTCCTCACGGACTGCGCTAAGCAAGTTTCCAGCTAAAGCCGGGAACTTGCTCGCTCCGTCGTTCGTCCTCTCCCCACGAAGTCATTCGACTTCGCGGGGGCCCCTATATAACGGAGCAAAAATTGTAATATCCCGCATTTTTCGGGGGTTTATTCCTCGGAAAATGCTCATTGCGAGCCGCGCACGGCGAGAACCAATCTCCCGTGACTCGTTTGTGATGGCAAAGCCATCACAAACGAAATTATTCAGTAAAGCAGGTGAATTGCCGCAATTATGAAGATGAGTAAGGAAGAATACGCTGCATACGTAAAGAAAATGTCGCCTTCGCAGCCGATGTCGGGGAAACTGGCGAAAGCGTTCGCGATAGGCGGTCTTATCTGCTGCGTCGGCCAGGCGGTGATGAACCTGTACAGGGCGCTGGGCGCGCAGGAGGAACTCGCGTCCGCCGCCACCACCATCTCGATGGTATTCTTGGGTTCGCTGCTGACCGGGATGCGGGTGTACGACAAACTGGCAAAGCACGCGGGCGCGGGTACGCTCGTACCCGTTACGGGCTTCGCCAACTCCGTGACATCCCCGGCGATGGAGTTTCACAGTGAGGGCATCGTAACGGGTACGTGCGCAAAGATGTTCGTAATAGCGGGACCGGTCATCGTGTTCGGCATAACGGCGTCGGCCGTCTACGGACTGGTGTACTGGTTCGCCGCGTCGGTACTCTGCGGATAATTTCCGTCGCCGCGCTTCGCTGCGGAACAAGAGGGCTTCGGGAGGCGCGTACGCGCCGCCCGAAGCCCTCTTGCGTATCATTTGATTGTTATATGACTGTCGGCGGCCGCGGCGTAGAATTGCGACGCCGCAGCGTAGAATTGCGACGACGCGACGCTCTGCACGAGAGTACCCTCCGCGCGGAACTCGCCGGGACTTATAACGCGCGCGTAGTAGTAGTACAGTATTCCCTTATCGAATCTGCCGTTGTAGTCGTAGAACGCCACCTCGCGGCCGCCATAACGCGCGTAGACGCGGTGTTCGTATCCGAACTCATCTCCGTTTCCTGTTTTGGCGGATTCGCCGACGTACTCAAGTCCGGCCGGCAGATAGTCCGTGACGCAATACGCGCCGTCCATCGCCTTTTTCGAGTAGTCCACCCAGAGATTCACGCGCACCAGGTCCCCCCGCTCGAGTTCGGTCGTCGCGGAGCCGGGAGCGTTCACCCTGTAGTACGCCCGCTTGACAAAGATGTCCTCATCTATCCGCTCGACCTCGTTCAGCGGCGCGCTGACGAGAGATACCGCTCCGACTTGTCCGGCGACGCGCGTCAGCTTGAACTCCCCGAGTTCCGCAGCCGGGATTCGCAGTGTGTATTGCCCCCCGCTCACGCCAAGCTCACGCGTGTATTCCCGGCCGTAGAGCGTGTATGTCACACTGCCGCCCGCGCCGGTCTTTCCGCCGATCTCCTGCGAAATAAACGCTATCTTCTCAAGATTGATCAGCTCGTCGCGCGCGTAGTTGCCGACGCAATATCCGTACAATCCGTCTTTTTCGGGCTTACCGAGCTTTGACGCCAGTATAGACGCCGCCGCCGTGGCACGTAAAATATCGTCGTTGTCATCCCCTGTATTCAATCGATAATACGACGCTATGCTCTCCAGTCCGGGCGCGACGCGCGCGCCGTACAGCGTCTCCGCCGCGACGCGCTCACCAAGGGCCTCATAGCCAAGAGCGAGATACACAGCGTCCCTCGCCGTCATGTCTTCAAGCCGCGAATACGCGTCCAACTCCAAGAGCACCGGCTCCCCCAGCTGCGCGAGTCCGTAGAGCGCGGCGGGTCTGTCCCCTGCGCCGCCGTTCCGCAGCGCGTCGTTCAGGTAGGCGCTGAGAGGCGTCCGGCTCAGCTCGTCCCCGATGTACGGCAGAAGCATTGCGGTCAGCCACACGTCGCTTGAGGCGTACGGCAGCATGGCGACGCCGCCGTCGGGCCGCTGATAGCTCGTCGGATCGAAGTCGGACACGGCCGGCAGGACGATATCCGGGAAATATTCGGAAATGAGCCGCGCCGCCTCGCGAGATGCGGAACGCCTTTCTATCCTGTCGCCGTATACATAGCGCATGTCGAGCAGCGCGGACAAATACTGTCCGCGCCCGCGGTCGATGAATGTGATTGAGGTCAGTCCGCCGCCGTCCGATCTGAATACGGTGTCCTCCGTGACGTCGTAATACTCGGCGACGTCGATCATCCTGTACGAGTCGCGCACGGTGAATGTGTGACGTACCGAATCGGACGCGCCGCCGGACGCGGCCGCGCTTATTATGAGCGAGTATTCCCCCTCGCCGTCGAACTCCCGGAGAGGGATGTCTACGCGCTCAAACGGCGCCCCCTCCGCGTGAACCGTTCTGTCCGGGAAGCCGTCCCACTCGACATCAAAGCTCACCGTCTCTCCGGGCTCAACGCCCGCGCCGTAGACGCTCACGCCGAGCACAGGCTTGTCGCCCGTCAGGAACGTATCGCCGAGCGAGTAATTGATGAACATCGGCTGCGTCACCTTTATGTTCTCCGTCTCGCTGCCGGCAAACAGATCGTCGCTCACTCCGGAGACGCTAAGGCGCCATGAAGTCACGTTGTCGGGCAGCTTAAAGGTGAACGCGGCTTTGCCGTCCCCGCCCGTCCGCGCGGAATTGAAATACGCCGTATCCTTGAACAGTTCCCGCAGATACGCGGAACCGCCGTCGGCCGCGCCTCGCTCGGCCGACGGCGGCGCGCCGGCGGCCTCCGCGCTTGCGCTCCCCCCCGCCATCTCAAGCGCATATGGCGCCGCGCCGCCGCTGTGCGTCGCGCGCTCCAAAAGCAGTCCGGCACCCAACGCGCGGTACAGTTCCCCGGCGGTGTCGTGCGTGTAGTCGTCGAGCGCGAAAAGCGCCTCGTCCACCACGCTTACATTGATATTCGCGCCCTTGGGGATTCCGCCGGGAACGGCGGACGTCACCGTCACGGTACACATGTCGCCGGGCCTGTACGAGTCCTTGTCGGTCTCCACAGTCAGTTCGAGACTGTTTATCCCGTAATCGAACATTATGTCCTTGCGCATCATATAACCGGAGCGGTAGTTATAACCGTCAAAATAATACGCCGCGACCGTCACGTTCGGGACGTGTTCAGCGCCGAATGTGAAGCTGTATCTTCCTTGGCCCGCTTCCCAGTCCAAAACGCCGCGCTGCATGGCCACAAACAGGAAGCCGCCAGACGTGACCTCATCCTCTCCGCGCATCAGAGTCAGGCTGATCTCGTCGCCAATGTTCACGCGTTCATCCGCGCCGTCGAGATAATACTGATTAGAATTATACAAGTTGTAGCGCTCGCTGTAGTCCTCTCCGATGTACACGGCGCGCGATATGACGCGCCCGTTGCCGTCCTTGCATGAGAGCTTGGCGAGATAGCACTCGCCGTCCCGCTCGGGTACGCTAAACGATTTCTCCGCCTTGCCGTCGGCGCCGGTGGTAATTGTAAAATCGTCGATCTTCTCTTCGTGGCGGTCGTAACGGAAGCGCGCCACAGACTTTTTCTCTATATAGTCGTAGTACTGCTCGCCCGTCTCCTCACGCGTCCAGTACACCCTGTATATCCCGGCGGAGACCGTTTTGCCGGACACCGGTTCCCCGAGGTAGTCGTATGCCCCCTCCGCCGTTCCGCCGTTTATCCTGTCGAGCGTCACGGCGCGTATATCGACGTCGAGCGCCGCCCGCCCCGCCTTACGCGAGGCATTAGCGGACACGTCAATGTCGTTGACAAATACGTCGGCGTAGGCGGATACGTATGTCGGGCCGATCTCCGGAAGCGTCGCCTCCGCTTGCAGCCACATATCGGCCAATCCCTGCGCGTTCGCCTGCGGCGACGCTTTTTGAGTGACGGTCACGGCGCCGTTTTCATCGGTTTTAGAGCTTCCGCCGCTGTCCGTTTGCAGCTGGAAACCGCTTATATAGTACGATATGTCGAGTTCCGCGACCGGAGTACCCTCAAAAAAGCCGGCCACGATATTGAAAGTGACCGTCTCACCCGCAAAATACGCTTTTTTATCCGTCGATACATCTATGGAATACGACGGCTTTACAAAATCCTCAACTGAAAAGTACGCCGAGCCCAGTACATCCTCGCCGTACATCAGCGTCAGACGATACGAGCCGGGTTCCAGTCTCGGAAGCTCCATCTCGCCCGAGTATGAGTTGTTCGTCACAGGCACGGACATATTTTGCAGCACATCGCGTCCGCCGAGCGCGGCGTCTCTCGCGTATGGCCTGTAGTAGCCCTCCGTCACCACGGCGGTGACGGAGTCGATAGTTCCGTCACCGCCGCGCCCCTTCGCAAAGCCCCAAAACGACACGGTATCGTCGCGTTTGTACAGCGTCCTGTCGAGCCGGAGCGTACTCCAGTACGCCTCGCTGACGCCGCCGAAGTAACGCGGCGTCATGCCGTCATAGGCGAAATATATGCCATACCCCTGCTGCGTGTGGAGCCAGACGCACTGCTTGTCTCCGTACGCGACATCCAGCCGCTCAAACGTCTGTGAGGAAGCGGAGACTGCGCGATCAACGACGGCCACGCCGCTCTCGTCGGCCGTGTAGGTCTTTCCCGACGCTATGTCCCTGACTGTCGCTCCGGATGCCGCTTTGCCCGTGGACATATCGTTTACCCAGACGAGCGTCCGGCTGCCGTCGTCCAGTACCTGGACGGGCAGATCGCTTATCTGGATTATCATCTGCGCGCGCGCGCCCTCCGCCGACGCCTCGACTAGATAAAAGCCCTGGCTCAAGCTGTCGGGAAATGTGAGCGTTCCGTTTCTCTCGTCATACGCCCCGTCGGAGCCAAGCGATGTCACACGGTGGAGTCTTGACGCGTCGATTGCGTCAGCCATCCTGCCGTAGACGGACCAATACGGCGTGCTTTGCAATTTTGCGACCGCATCCGCCGCGTCGTCCGCTCCGGAGAACTTGTACACGGAGACGTCAAACGCGGGCGTGTCCGACGTCTTTTCGCCGGAGTAGACATAAAACGCGACAGACGGGGCGGACGTACTCGGCAGTTCCGTATACTGCCCGCCGAAATACATCTCGACGGGTTCCGCCGGTTTGCCGCCCGATTTTGGGTCCGCCTCGGTCTCGAATGAGAACACTACGTCCTCGCCAAGCGTCTCCGCGCCGTCGGCGCGCTCCACGCCCGCCTTCAGCGTGACGGTATACACAGTGGCGTACGCGAGCTTTTTCGGAACGAAAACGGCCGTCTCCTTGTGATATTCAAAACGCCCGGAGACGTTGGGTGAGATGTGAAAATACTTGTCGATCGGCTTGTAGTCCCGCGTACTGAAGGTTATCTCAATTCCCGTATCCGCGGGTACGTTTGTCGATTGGCTCGACGGCAGCGTCGATACGACCGCGAAGCGCGCCGCTGTCTGAAACACCCATGTTACCTCCCCGCCGCCCGGTTTTTGCAGTCTGAACGTATACAAGCAATCGTCAAGCAGGCGCGCGGACGGCATGACGGTGAATTCGCGCGCGGACTTCCCCTCTATCGCGGGCGCGGATTCGCCGTCGATTGTCAGCGCCGACGCCACCCACTCGACCCGCGCGTCCTCCGGAGTCGTCAGGATGAACGCGCCTCCCGGATCGACTCCGGATTCGGAATAACCTTCAGGGTACAGCGTGTATCCGTCCTTTACCGTTATTTCGCGCGCAGCCCGCGCGTCGCCTCCGTTCGGCTTGGGGGCTAGGCTGAGCATCGCCGCAGCGAGAACGACGGCGGCGCAGATTCTGACTGCCGTCCATCCCGGCTTACCAGGCGGGACGCGGCGGCCGGACGGGAAATTTTTCATATTTGACACTGCCTTTCCGATATTAGTAAACTCGAAAATCTCATGACCCGTATTGATGGTTCGAACCATCCGGGTTTGATATGTGGTATGTACATTAGACGTCCGTTCAGGTAAAAAGTTCCGAAAGGCAAAATCCGGAATCGCGCGTAATATAGTCCGGGCGAAACTTTCGACAGCCAAACCTTCTGTTCGCGACGTATTTTTCGCTCTCCAACTGCAAACAATATAATCCGTGAACCACGCATATACAAAATCTTTTTTTGGATTGGTGAACGTTTATGCCGGAAAAAAACGACGAATCTCGCACTGAGCAGACGCGTATCGAACAGGTCACGGAATTCGGTTCAGCCACGGCGCGCTCAAAAAATGGAACTCTGTCCATCATGTCCGTCGTGGGGCAAATTGAGGGACATCAGCTTCTGCCTCCGGACACAAAGAGTACAAAATATGAGCACATAATGCCGCAGTTGGCGGTAATAGAGGAATCGGACGACATAGACGGACTGCTGCTGCTGCTCAACACGGCGGGGGGCGACATAGAAGCGGGCCTCGGGATTGCGGAGATGATCGCCGGCATGAAAAAGCCCGTCGCTTCCGTCATACTCGGCGGCGGACACTCCATAGGCGTTCCAATCGCCGTGGCGGCGAAGCGCTCGTTCATCGCCCCCTCGGCGGCGATGACAATACACCCCGTGAGGCTGACAGGCGTCGTGATCGGCGCGCCGCAGACATACAATTATTTCGGGCGCATACAGGAGCGCATCGTAATATTTGTTACAACCAACTCAAACGTGAAGAGGGAGCGCTTCACGGAGATGATGATGAACACCGGCGAGTTGGCTGCGGATGTCGGTTCGGTGATATACGGCGAAGAGGCGGTGGAATGCGGCCTCATCGACGAGGTGGGCAGTCTCGGCAGCGCCCTTGACTGGCTTCACAGACAGGTGAAATCCAAAAGTTAGTCGCCGCCAAGCCGCGCGCGCCGGCGCTTATACCCCGGCATGATGAGCGCGAAGACGACAATCGCGGCGGCTATCGGCGCGATTGCGGTCATATACATGACGGAGAAATTGAAATGTCCGTATATGACGCTGCCGTAAAGCGGGCCCAGAAACAAACCCAAATCCATGCCTATATACGCCGTATTGCTCGCGACGCCGCTCTTCAGGCGCGGGACGGATTGGAGACACATGGCCTGCACCGCCGGCTGCACCGCGCCGTATCCCAGCGCGGCGACGACAGCTCCGGCGAGCAGCGCCGTCAGGGAGCGCCCGGCGGCGACGATCACAAACGACAGCGCGAACACCGCCATGCCGGGAAACATCGTCTTGGCGACGCCGTATTTGTCCGTCAATCGTCCGCTCATGGGCCGTGAGAATACGAGCGTCCCGGCCATCACCGGGAAAA
Source organism: Oscillospiraceae bacterium (assembly GCA_031278515.1). Lineage (GTDB taxonomy): Bacteria > Bacillota > Clostridia > Oscillospirales > Oscillospiraceae > JAISBX01. Next base: position 8,341 of record JAITKI010000142.1, read on the forward strand.
AGGCGCCTATACCCGCGATACCGCGCTCGGCCGCAAACTCCACCATGTACACGTTGTAGAGCGAGAACGACATGATGAGCAGAAACATGACCGCGGCGGGCGGCAGCACGTGTACCGACAGGATGTTCGTGTACCACGCGCCCGCACGCTCGAGCTCGCGCTTCTCCCTGCGTTCCGGCAGGAGTATCACGCTGGGAATCACCGCGAGAAACATCATGGCCGACGCGAACAGAAAGGCCATTCGGAAACCCATGTCCTCCCCGCCGATTGATGTGCCGAAATTAAGCAGGTATATACCGGCTGTCGGCGCGAGCGCCGTGCCGATTGCCGCTCCCACGCCGTACACCCCCATGCCGGACGCCAACTTCTCCGGAGGCAAGCTGTCCCCGGCGAGCGTCATTATGAGCGAGCCGACGAACCCGTACTGTATGCCTGTCAGGAACCGGAAAAATATGAACAGCGGGATTGTCTGGAACATGGCGTAGCCGAAATTCGCCACGCCACCTATAGCGAACACGGCTATAAGGAGCGTCCGCTTCTCCGCTTTCGTTGTGACGGGACCGGCGACGGGACGCATGGCCAGCGCCACGCCGTAGAACATGCCCGTCAGCAAGCCCATCATGTACTCGCTCGCGCCAAGGTACTTAGCGTACGACGCCACGAGCGGATTTATCGAGGCGTGACCGAGACACAACAGCAGATTGGTTATCACGACGCAGGTAAAATTGCGGTTCCACATCGTGATTTTTCGATTATCGGCCGGAACGGGGGGCAAAGACAATTGGTAGCACCACCTTACAGTTCGTTTGCGACGATTTGCTCGATCTCCTGACGTTTTCTGATCAGTTCGATTGCGCCGTTCTCGCGCACAAGCACCTCCGGCGCCTGCGGATACGAATTGTAGTTAAACGGCGACATCGACGAGCAATACGCCCCGACTCCGCCGATTATCACAAAATCTCCTATCTCCGGCTCCGCCAGCGCGCGCGGCGCCACTTTGCCCTGCGCGTCGATATTCTGGGTGTCGCCGCTCTCACAGCAGCGTCCGGTGACTATGGCGCCGTATGTCTTTCCGGCGTCGGCGTCGAATTCGGAGAATAAGAGCTCGCCGTCGCGCGAGACGACGTAAAATGGGTGGCGCGAGCCGTAGAGCTGCGGTCTGGCGTTTATTTCCATACCTCCGTTCACGACGATGAAATTAAAGCCGCCGTCTCCGGTGCTCTTCTTGTCAATGACGCGGGTGAGCGCGTATCCGGCGTTCGCTATAATATACGTACCCGGCTCTATCTCCATTCTGAGCTTGCGGCCTGTACGCACGTGGAACTCGCCTATCCTCTCCGCGGCGTACCGACCGAGCGCGTCGATGTCCGCCGCCGTCTCCCCCGGCATACGCGCCTCTCTCAATCCGCCTCCGAAACTGACGGACGCGGCGTCCGGGAAATATTTCCCGACTATCGCAAGCAGTCGGTCGATATTTCCGCGCCACAGCTCCGGGTCTCCGCCGGAGCCTATATGCGTATGTATATGCGTAAATTTCAGTCCCTTGCCGCCCGCGTATTCGAGGGCCGCGCCCACATCTTTCAGATGTACGCCGAAGCAGGAGTATTGGTCGCCCGTATTGCGGCTGGCGGACTCGCCCGCTCCAACGCCCGGGTGGACGCGTATCGACAGCCCGGTCACATTTTCGGCGGCAAAATCGCCAATGAGGCGGAGCTGACGCAGCGAGCATACATTGTAGAGGAGTCCGCGCCTCATCATATCCTCGAGTATAGCCCTGTCGCCGTCCTCCGGTATTTCCTGCGACGTGAGGATTATTTTTTCGCAGCCGACGCCCGCCATTACGGCGCGGCGCGCTTCCGCGAGCGAGCTTGCGTCAATCATGAGTCCGGACTGCGTGATTTCGCGCAAAAGCGTCCTGTTGGAGTTGGCTTTCATCGCGTAACGCACGCCGATGCCGAACGCGTTCGGCATCGACAGCGCGGCCGCGCACCTTGCGGCGACGGCGGCGCCGTCGTAGACATACGCCGGCGCGCCGTATTTGTCATATATGTCCGTAAACTGTCTTGTGTCGATGTTGCAAAAACCGTTGAGCTTGCTCATTCGTATCCCCTCGCTGAAAATTATTTTTTTACGCAACAGAGCGAAACCGGAGCGCGGTCCGATCGTCAAAACCCCCGGTTTTGAGACATTCTATCACATGTCCGTCTCTATTTCCAGCAAAATATCGAAAAGAATAATTTCGTTTGTGATGGCTTCGCCATCACAAACGAAATTATTCTAAAACGGATGGGCTTGCTTTTTCCGCGCGCATGAGTTATCATCTATCCCGCGCCCCGGCGACGCGTCGCGGCGCTTGAGCCGGCGCGTACGCCGGGCCGGAGGTATTTGACAAATGAGAGCCCGTTTCCGAAATCTGATGGACAAGTATGTATTCACCGACAGTCTCAACTTCGACGACAGAGTGTTAAATCTCATCTGCATTGTCGGAACTGTCGCGCTGTTTGCGTCCGCCGTGGGACACATCATAGAAAATTCAAGCAAGATCATGATGCTCGTGAAAATCGTCATGTTATTCGGCGCTGTGGCGCTGCTGCTTGTCGCGAACAAATTCAAACTTCACAACCAGGGGCGCCTGATCGTCATCATCGCGTATTGCGACCTGCTGTTCCCGCTTATCTTTGTAACAAACGGCGGCAGCATGAGCGGATTTGCCGCGTATTTCGTGCTTACCATAAACCTCATCATACTCCTCGCGCGCGGCGTCGTGCTGTACGCCGCTCTGATTACACACATCGCCATCATTGTCGGGTGTTACCTGCTTGACCTGCTCGTTCCGCAGGTCATCGCGCCGCTCAGCACATTCCAGCGCTATCTCGACAACGTGATCTCAATAGTCATCGCCGGACTGTTTATCGGCTTCATTATAAAGGGTCTGAGCGGACTGTTTATACGCGAGCAGGTAAAGGCGACGGCGGCCAGCCGCGCGAAGAGCGAATTTCTCGCGCAGATGAGCCATGAGATGCGCACGCCCATGAACGCCATCATCGGGATATCGTCCATCCTCGCGTCCTCCGAGGACATGAAGCAGCACATGGACGGCATGAAAAAGATCGAGGCGGCGTCAACTCACCTGCTCAGCGTCATCAACGATATACTGGACATGTCGAAGATAGAGTCCGGCGGACTGGAGATGCTGTCGGAGACATTTAATTTCCGCGGGATGCTCGACGGGATAACGGCGATCATGAATATCGCGATCGAGCAAAAAAAACACAGACTCTCCGTATACGTCGATCCCGCCATACCGGAATATCTGACGGGCGACAGGCAGCGACTGGCGCAGGTGATAACGAACCTGCTCTCAAACGCCGTCAAATTCACCGACGACGGCGGTGATATCGGTCTGTCCGCGCGCGTTGAAGCGTCCGACAGCGAGAGCTGCGCATTGGCAATCAGCGTGACCGATACGGGTATAGGCATCACGGAAGAACAGCGCGGCAGACTGTTTGTGTCATTCGAACAGGCCGATAACAGCGTCTCGCGCAAATACGGCGGCGCCGGTCTGGGTCTCGCCATCAGCAAGCGGATCGTGGAAATGATGGGCGGGAGCATCCGCGTGAACAGTGAACCGGGCGCGGGCGCGGAGTTCATCGTTACCGTAACGCTCCGGGCCGGGACGCCGCCCGAAAAGTCGCCCTCCGCCGACCGTGAGGGCGACTTTTCGGGCAAAACGATACTTATAGCGGAGGACGTCGACATCAACCGCGAAATCATAATAGCCCTGCTGGGATCCACAAATATCACGATGGACTGCGCCTGTGACGGGCGGCAGGCCGTCGATATGTTCGCGGCGAAGCGCGGCGGATACGATCTGATATTCATGGACATACAGATGCCCGGCGTGGACGGCTATGAGGCGGCGCGGGCCATACGCGCGCTTGACGTTCCGAACGCCCGCTCGGTACCCATAATCGCTATGACGGCGAACGTATTTAAGGAAGATATCGACAACGCGCGCGAGGCCGGCATGAACGACCACCTCGGAAAGCCGATCGTCCTGGGCGACGTGATGCGCGTGCTGTCGCGTTATTTACGCGGGCGGTCTTAAATGGATAATAAGCGATGGGAGCTCGACTATCCGGACTGCTCTATGTCCGAGCTTGTTCTGAAGGCGGCGGAGCGCTTTCCCGATGTCACGGCGTATGACTTCTCCGGCGTCAAGACATCTTACCGCGTATTCGCGGAACAGATACGCCACTGCGCGCGCGCGCTGACGGCGGCCGGGATAAAGCGGGGCGACCGCGTCGTCGTCTGTCTGCCGAACTGCCCGCAGGCCGTGATACTGTTTTACGCCGTCAACCTCGCGGGCGCCGTGGCGAGCATGGTACACCCACTCTCCGCGCAGGAGGAGCTCGCGTTCTACCTGAACGCGAACGAGAGCGTCGCCGCCGTCACGCTCGACCGATTTTATCCGAAATTCGCGGCGGTGCTGGACAGGACAAAGGTATCGTTGATGATACTCACCGACATCGACGACGGGCTGCGCGGGATAAAAAAAGCGGCGTACAGGCTCATCCGGGGCGGAGAGCGCTTCAGCGCGCGTGACGACGCGCGCGTGACGCGCTACGGGGAACTCATCGGGAAAGGAAGCCGCCGCGAAGCCGCCGCGAAGCCGCCGGGACGCGGGGACGATGTCGCCGCGATACTGTACAGTGGCGGAACGACCGGCACGCCTAAGGGAATACTGCTCACAAATCTCAACTTTAACGCGCTCGCCATGCAGACGGCGAGCGCGGGCGCGTGCATCGCGCCCGGCCATCAAATGCTCGCCATTTTGCCGATATTCCACGGCTTCGGGCTTGGCGTGTGCATACACACGGCGTTCATCTCCGGCGTCACTGTCATCCTCGTCCCGCGCTTCTCCGTGCGCTCGTACGCCGGGCTGCTGCGCCGGTACAGGCCGCACTACATTGCGGGCGTACCGACGCTGTACGAGGCGCTGCTGCGCATACCGGATACGGCGGGCCTGGATATGTCGCGTCTTGAGGGCGTCTTTTCGGGCGGCGACTCCCTGTCCCCGGAACTCAAGCACAAAGTGGACGCGTTCCTGCGCGAACGCGGCGCGAGCGTTCAGATACGGGAGGGATACGGACTCACGGAATGTGTCACAGCCAGCTGCCTCACCCCGCGCGACTATCACCGTGAGGGCAGCATAGGCGTCCCCTTTCCGGATACCGAGTACAAAATCGTCGCGCCCGGCGCGGATGAGCGGCTGCCGCACGGAGAGACCGGCGAGATATGTATCTCCGGCCCCACCGTAATGAAGGGCTACGATAACAATCCGGAGGAGACGGCGCTCGCGCTGCGCGCTCACGGCGACGGCCGCGTCTGGCTGCATACGGGCGATCTCGGCGCGATGGATGAGGACGGTTTTGTGTATTTCCGTCAGCGGCTCAAACGCATGATAATATCCTCCGGATACAGCATCTACCCCTCGCACATAGAGGATGTGATAAACAAGCGTCCGGAGGTGCGCGCGTGCTGCGTCATAGGTGTTCCCGACGACTACAAAATGGAGAAGCCGAAGGCGTTCATCGTGTTGAACGACGGCTTCGAATCCACAGACGCGCTGAAAGCCGATATTCTGGAGCATTGCGTGAAAAACATCGCCAAATACGCCATACCGTACGAATTTGAATTTCGCGGCAGCCTACCGCTTACGCTCATGGGAAAGACAGATTACGCCGCGCTCAAGCGGGAGGAATCGGAGCGCCGTAACAGCAAATCGGCGGGAAGTGAAGGGGCTGTGTAATGGAGAAAAAGAGACGGCGCCGACGCGCGGCGCTCATATACGTCGTCCCGGCCGCGTTCGCGGCGGCGCTGTCGGGTCTTTTCTATCTGACGCGCCGGAACACCGGCTTTATGGACGCTGTCAACGACAACGTATCGGCGCCGGCACGGAACTTTCTCGGGAAGCTTAGCTCGGCGCTGCCGTTCCTTTCGCTGGCGGAGATCGTCTGTACATCGGCCGCGCTCTGGGTGGTGTACCATATGGTCAGAACCGCGACGCGCGCCGTACACAGGCGCGGCTGGCGGGTGATACTCGCCAAACGCGCGTATGCGCTGGCTCTGGTGCTCCTGTGCTGTCAGGCTGCGTTCTGCTGGCTCTGGGGCGTTGGCTATTTCGCTTCCGGATTTGCCGAGAAGAGCGGCATCGTCGCGAACGGCGTCGCCGTCGAGAGACTCGCGGAGGCGACGCAAATCTTCGCGGACATGGCCAACGCCGGCGCGGGCGGCGTCAAGCGCGACGCGGACGGGCATTTTGACGAATCCGTCAGCGACATCCTCGCTCTGTCCGACGGCGTATACGACGCCATAGCGCGCGAATTCCCCGCGCTTGAGGGGCGCCGGAACCGACCCAAGCCGATGATTTATTCGCGCGTGTTCAGCCGGCTCGGTTTCACAGGCTTTTACTTCGCGTTCACGGGGGAGAGCAATATAAACACCGCCGCGCCGCGATGTCTCATCCCGGCCACGGCGGCACATGAACTCGCTCACCAGCGCGGCGTTTTCGCCGAGGAGGACGCGAATTTCGCCGGGATCGCGGCATGCGTCACGTCCGGCATCCCGGTATACGAGTACTCCGGCGCGCTGTCCGGTCTTCTCTATCTGTCGGCCGCGCTGCGGCAGGCTGACGGCGGCGCGTGGTCGCAAATCGCGTCCGGACTGAACGACGACGTGCGCCGCGACTGGACGCGCAACAACGAGTACTGGGAGGCGCAGCGCTCCGATACCGGCGCCGGCGCCGTGGTAAACGCCATTTATGACAGCTATTTAAAATCAAACGGACAGCCGCTCGGGGTGAAATCCTACGGCGCGTGCGTCGATCTGCTCGTCGAGTGGATATTGAGTGACCGTTAAGCGGCGGACGCGTCCGGTGCTTGGTCGGACGGGGAGCGTTCGGGCGGAGGACCGGGCAGCGGGTCGTCGTTCCGCGCGCCGGAATCCGGCTCGGTCTCTTCGGGCAGCCAGTCCGGGGGGGCGTCTGTGGGCGTCGCCGTCGGAGTCGGAGTTGGAGTCGGAGTCTCGCCGGATGTCGGGGTCTCGCCGGATGTCGGGGTTTCGTCGGGCGGCGCGCCCGGCGTATCCGTCCCGGACGGTTCCGGATCCGTCTGCTCGGTCGGCGTGGCGTCGGGATCATCCGTCGGGTTGAGCGTGCCTACGGGTACCAGCACTATCCTGTCTTGCGCCCTGTATGAACTTCGTGATACAAATGTCTTATTCAGGAGGTTCCCCGCCGCGTCGTAGTAGTATTTGTACGTCTCCACGACGAGCCCGCCATGGCCCGCCGTATCGACTTTCGTGGCGCCGGGCTCTACGTCCGGGTCTTCCATTTCGACGGTTTTGTACCCCGTGGAGCTGATCGTCACATAGTCCGTCTTGATATACCCGTCGTCCGTCTTCGTCCCGATCAGCTTCACCGTCAGCTCGCGCCCGCTCGTAACCGCCTCCACCCTTATCGGATATTCCGTGTTATTTTTGAATTTGAAATCAATGGTACCCCAGTTAACCGTCGCGTCGTTGCCGTACGGCAGATACGTCACGACAAACATGTGATTTGAGCGCGACACCACCTCAAGATCCGCATGCAGGACGCAGTCGTAAATCGTGGACGACACCTGACATATGCCGCCGCCGATCTCCTGTATGGTCTTGCCGCCGGCATACGCGCCCGCGGACGCGTACCCTTTCTCGGCGGTGCGCTGTCCGACTGTATCGTTGAAAGAGAACTCGTCGCCCGGATTGAGCACTTTCCCGTCTGCCGCGGCGGCGGCAAGTTTTATGTTCGACAGCCTGTTCGACGTCCCGGCTATATTAGTCGTGCGTTCCGCGAGAACGTCTCGGAACAGCATCCCGCCAAGCTGTTCGGACGTGACCTCCGGTTGCGTGAAAATAAGCGGGATGACTATCCTCTCACCCGTTTCGGCGCTTTCGAGGCTGCGGCGGGCTTTGTCCGCGTCAAAGCTCACGCCCGCGACGCTCTCCGTTGCGCCCCCCGTTCCGGGATCGTAGACCGCGGAGACGGGCTCCTTGAACACAGCCTTGCGCAGCGCGTCAAGGTCGACATCCCCGCCGGGATTTGACGTCAGTTCATATTCCACGCTGACGGGCGCCTTTATTCCGGCGGATTCGTAGAGCGCCTTCAGTGTCAACTCATAGACCTCTTCGCCGTCCGCAAGCGCGCTGCCGGCCCCTTTTACCACGACTATATCCGAACTGCCGACCGAATAGCCTCCCTTGAGCAGACCGTCGTTAAACCGCTTGACGGCGCCGTCCGTCGCCGCGCGGATATATTCCGTGTCAACGGGCGTATTCCCGGGCGATGTGAGTTCCGCGGGAGAGAGTATACATCTGACATAATTGATAAGACTGCCGAAAACCGAGCCCCCGCGCCCGTATTCGACGGCTAGCCGCGCTGCCTCATACGCGCTCAGCTTCATGCCGGCTTCCTCTCCCGTTACTGTCAGGCTCTCCCCGTTCGGAAAGTACAGCGTGGCCGAAACGTCGGCGGCGTTTTCCTCATATCCGGCGTCTATCAGCGCGCGTTCGGCCTCCGTCTGCGTCAGGCCACCCAGCTTCACGCCCCCGAGCGAGACGTTCGGCGGCGCCGTCTCCAGGCCGTCCACATAAAAGCCCGTCGCCGCAGTCGCCGCCACGAAGGCGGCAATCACAATCAAAACCACCGCGACCTTCCTGCCGGCGGTTCCCCTCCCCCTCTTCGAGCGCGATCCAGCGGCGCTCTCCCCGGGTTTATCCTTTTTGTTTCCATACAACCGACGTTTTATTTCAGTTCCCGCCCTTATCGTTATTCGCGCCGCCCGCGCCGGATTTGCCCTCGCGCGGCGTTATTTCACATCACGGAAAGTATAATACAATCTTTTTTTAATAAAATCAAATTACATGTTGATTACGATTAAAATACACTTTTGTAAACTTTGCCTTTCGTGTGACACCTCCGCCGCGAGCGAAATTGTTTTTCAGTTAAAACGCACAAATAATATCTGTTTTTTCGTTATATTTAGTCAATTTCCCCGTTGATTTTTGCGTCCGGCAAGAGTAGAGTATAGCAGTTTTCCAAAAGCGCTTTTAGAGGGTGATGTGCTTGGCGGGTTTCTTGATCGGCGTCGTGACGGGCGGCGCGCATTTTTGGCTCCTGTCGCGCTTTACGCGCGCCGTGACGGGCGGCGGCCTCACCGGCGGAGCGGCGCTGCTCGGCGTCGCGCAGTTTCTTTTGCCGCTCGCGGTGCTGCTTGCCGTCGCGTTTGTCAGGCGGGAAATGCTGCTGACCGCGGGCGCGGGGATGGCGGCGGCGCTTATCGGCTGCGCGCTGGCGCGTTTTGCGGTGGCGCGCGCGCGAAAGCGGGGTGAAAAAAAGGATGCTTGACTGGATATTGCTCGCCGTCGCGGCGGCGGTCGCCGCCGCGGGCTTCCTGTGGAGACGGCGCATCGCGTCCGTCGCCGAGGAGAACGCGCCGGTCAAAAAGCGCAAGCGGCTGCGGATGCTGGCCGTCTCGCTCATACTCATCGGCCTGTATATGTTCGCAACGCGGCTCATCACAGTAGTATTCGGCGTCCACGAGGGCGGGAAACTTGAGGTCTCGATATGGCCGGAGCGCGTAGATTTCCCCGGCTTCAAACTGAGCGTCACCGTCATACACACGTGGTACGCGATGGCGCTGCTCGTCGCGTCGTCTCTCGTCCTGCGACTGACCGTACTGCGGCGTCTGCGCGAGCGGCCTCGCGGTCTGCAAAATATCATTGAGCTCGCGATGGAAAAGATACTCGACTACACGGACAGCCGCGCGCACGGGAGCGGGGAATTTCTCGCCTCGTATATTTTCACCGTGGCGCTGTTCCTCGTTTCTTGCGCCTTTCTCGAGCTCTTCGGACTGCGCACGCCGGCTGCCGATATAATGCTGACTTTCGCCCTCGCGCTCATAACATTTGTCCTAATAAACGCATACGGCGTGCGAAAAAAAGGCGTGGGCGGCCGGATAAAATCTCTCGCGTCGCCGACGCCCGTGGTGTTCATCATAAGAGTCCTGACAGATCTGGCGATCCCCGTTTCGATGGCCAGCCGCCTTTTCGGAAACATGCTCGGCGGAATGATAGTCATGGATCTCATATACAGCTCGCTGGGCAATAACGCCGTGGGTCTGCCCAGCCTGGTGGGACTTTATTTCAACATATTCCACCCGTTGATACAAGCCTTTATTTTCGTCACCCTGACGTTGACGTTTATAAATGAAGCAATTGAGTAGGAGGAAGGTTTCATGATTTCTTTAGGAGCGGCCCTTTGTCTGCTGTCCTGCGTGGCGGCGGCTGTGTCCATGGGTCTGGCGACAGGCAAGGCGGTGGACGCCGTGGCGCGCCAGCCCGAGGCGTCCGGCAAGATCAATTCGATTTTGCTGCTCGGACTGGCAATCACCGAATCTACGGCGATCTACGGCTTTGTCACCGCGCTGCTGCTGCTGCTTTTCACCGCGTAAAGGCGGCCGATGCGTACACATGACTCCCGAAAGGCGTGATCTCTACGGAACTGTATCCAAAGGAACTGATAATTCACATCGTCAATATTCTGGTGACGTTCGTCTTGCTGCGGCTGATTTTGTGGAAGCCCATGCTCCGCTTTATGTCCGCGCGCGAGGAGCGCATAAAGACCGACCTCGAAGCCGCAAAAAAACTGCAAGCGGAGGCGGAGACGGTCAAGTCCGACTACGGGCGGCGTCTCGACGCGGCGCAGGCCCAGGGCCGCGACATAATACGCGACAGCCAGACAAAAGCGTCCGAGGAGGCCGGTGAAATTATCAACGACGCGCGCCGCCAAGTCGAGGGGATGATGGCGGAGGCGCGTGCCAAAATCGAGAACGAGCGCGAACAGGCGATAGTATCGGCGCGGTACGAGATGGCGCAGATGGCCACGGAAATCGCGGCGCGCATACTCAAGCGCGAGGTCTCCGCGGACGACAACAGGGCCGTAGTCGACGACTTCTTCGACGAGGCGAGGCGGGATGTTTGAGCTAAGCTCAAACATCAATTGACTCAGCCGCGCACTGTCTGCCGGACGGGCAGGCGGGAGCAGCCACGGCTTTTATGGTCATTTTGCGCCTGAAGTAAAACGAAGGGCATGGTCATATCCATGGAAAAACCGATCCTGGTAGTCGCGTCAAAACAAGACGGAGACGCCATCGCCGCCATACGCGCGGGCTTCTCTGAAAAACTCGGCCGACCCCTCGATTTTGAAATAGTCGAGGACGAGAAAATAACCGGCGGATTTATAGCCATTGTAGACGGCACGGTTTACGACAACAGCTACTCGTCGCGGCTGCACGATTTCGGCCGCCGCATAAGCGCGTCCGACGACGGCGAGACGCCGCGCGGTTCGTCCTTCGCCACCGTCGGCGCCGTGCTCAAGCACCGCGTGAGCAGCGTTGAGAGCGGTTCCACGACGTACAAGTACGGCGAGGTGGTAAGCTTTGCCGACGACATCATACAAATAAGCGGACTGTCAGGCTGCCACTACGGCGAGCTTCTCGATTTCGGCGGCGGCGCTATCGGCCTGACGCTCGACCTCCGTCTCGACGGCGTCGGCGCCGCGCTGCTCGACGGTTCCGTGTCCACGTCCAGCGTCGTACACCCCACCGGGCGCGTCGCGGAGATATGCGTGGGGAACGAACTGCTCGGCCGCGTGGTGGACCCGCTCGGACGCCCGCTCGACGGCAGGGATATACGCGCCATCAAATACCGCCCCGTGGAGGCGCCCGCGCCCTCCATAACGCAGCGCGCGCCCGTGAACGCGCCGCTTGAAACGGGTATTTTGACCGTGGACAGCATGATACCGATAGGGCGCGGCCAGCGCGAGCTCATAATCGGCGACAGGCAGACCGGCAAGACCTCCATCGCCGTATCTACCATAATCAACCAGGTAAACAAGGGCGTGTACTGCGTCTATTGCGCCATAGGGCAGAAAGCGTCCACCGTTTCCGGCATAGTGCGCACTCTGGAGAGGGCGGGCGCGATGGAAAACACCGTCGTCGTCACGGCGTTTTCGAGCTCGGCGGCCGCCATGCAGTACATCGCCCCGTACGCCGCCTGCGCCGTCGCCGAGGAGTTTATGTACGCCGGCCGCGACGTCGTCGTTGTGTACGACGACTTGTCAAAGCACGCCGTGGCGTACCGATCCATGTCGCTGCTGCTGCGCCGGCCGTCGGGCCGCGAGGCGTATCCGGGCGACGTGTTCTACCTCCACAGCCGCTTGCTCGAACGCGCCGCGCATCTGTCGAACGATCTCGGCGGCGGCTCGATTACGGCGCTGCCCATAGTTGAGACGATGGCGGGCGATATATCGGCGTATATACCGACAAACGTCATTTCGATAACAGACGGGCAAATATACCTCGAAAGCGAGCTATTCAACTCAGGGCAGCGACCTGCGGTAAACGTCGGGCTGTCCGTCTCCCGCGTGGGGCGCTCTGCGCAGCACAAGGCGATGCGCGCGGTTTCGGGCTCCATGAGGCTCAACGTCGCGCAGTACCGCGATATGGCCGTATTCGCCCAGTTCGGCGCGGACATCGATTCTTCGACGGCCGCCATGCTCAGGAGCGGAGAGCGTCTCATGGAACTGCTGAAGCAGCCGTCCGACACAACGTTCTCGCTTGCCGAGCAGACGGCGATTCTGCTTGCCTTCTCAGCCGGCGCGTTCGACGGTTTTGAGCGCGGGGATATCGACGACGCCAGGAACGGGTTGCTCCGGTATCTCAGCGAAAACGCGGACAAGCTCATGCGCAACATAAACGCGACCGGCGCGCTGTCGGAGAACGACAGGAGCGACCTGCTACGCCATTTCGAGCAATTTTCCCCTGCGAAAGGCGGTGGCGATGATGGCGGGACCGAATGAGATAAGGCGTCATATATCGGCTGTCGAACAGACGATGAAGATCACCGGCGCGATGGAGATGGTCTCGTCGAACAGGATGCGCCGCGTGATGGGTCATATCGAGCACAACCGCCGCTACTTCAGCAATATACGCCGCGCGATGAAAGAAGTGCTGACCACGGCGCAGGGCGTATCGCATCCGTACCTCCGCGAGCGCCCGGAGGGCAGCTGCGCGTACATCGTGATATCCGGCGACAAAGGTCTGTGCGGATCGTACAATTCTTCCGTGCTTGGAATGGCGATGGAGAGAATCCTAAGCTCCCCAAAGCGCCACATCATAACCATAGGGAACACCGCGGAGGAGTTTTTCAGGAGGCGCGGGCTGCAGCCCGACATCTCCTTTTTGGGAATAGCGCAGGATCCCACGCTGCACAACGCGCGCATACTCAGCCGTGAGGTGATGAATCTGTACGACAGCGGCATGATGTCCGAGATACGCATCGTCTACACGTCGTTCTACGGCGACACGAGAAACAAGCCCGTCGATTTCCGCCTGCTCCCCATCATATTGCACGACTACAGCGACGTGACAGACACCGAGACGCTCAGTGAGATAGAGTATCACCTGCCGCCGCAGTCGCTGTTTGACATGCTCGTGCCGCAGTACGTCCTCGGCCTCATGTTCGGCGTGATGGTACAGGCGTACGCGAGCGAGCATTACGCGCGCATGAACGCCATGCGCAGCTCCACCTCGAACGCGCGTGACATGTTGCGCGACCTCAGGATAGAGTACAATCTGGCGCGCCAGAGCGCGATCACAAATGAGATCGCCGAAATAACAGGTTCGGCGGAAATTTTGAAAGGCGGCGACAGTCATGGAAGATAACGGCGCCTCCGCCGGGGTACTGATACGTATAAGCGGCCCCGTATTGGACGTGCGTTTCGACGCGGTTGACAAGGAACCGCAGGTAAACGATCTTCTGATAACGGCCGGCGGACGGCATATGGAGGTAGCGGCCAACATATCCCCCGGCGTAGTGCGGTGCGTTGCGCTCGAGGCGACGGACGGCATGAGCTGCGGCGAGATTGTGACGTGCGCGGGACACGGCATACGCGTCCCCGTGGGCAAAAGCGTCCTCGGACGCGTCGTCGACGTGCTCGGCAGACCGATAGACGGGGGCGGACCTATAGAGGCCGAGGAAATCTGGGATATACACCGCGCGGCGCCGCCGTTTCGCGATCTCGCGCCCGCGACGGAGTTTTTCGAGACAGGGATAAAGGTCATCGACCTGCTGACGCCTTACACCAAGGGGGGGAAGATCGGGCTGTTCGGCGGCGCGGGCGTCGGCAAGACCACGCTCATAATGGAACTGATCTACAACATCGCCACGATGCACGGCGGTTTCTCCGTGTTTGCCGGCGTCGGGGAGCGCAGCCGCGAGGGCAGCGAGCTTATCCGGGATATGAGGGCGTCCGGGGCGATTGATAAAACGGCGCTCGCGTTCGGGCAGATGAACGAGCCTCCCGGCTCCCGAATGCGCGTCGGTCTGACAGGTCTGACGATGGCCGAATATTTCCGCGACGTGATGAACCGCGATGTCCTGCTGTTCATCGACAATATCTTCCGCTACGTACAAGCCGGCAACGAGGTATCCGCGTTGCTCGGGCGTATGCCGTCCGCAGTCGGATACCAGCCGACGCTGTCAAACGAGCTCGGCAGCCTTGAGGAGCGCATTGTCTCCACGAAGAACGGCTCCATAACATCGGTGCAGGCCATATACGTACCCGCAGACGACCTCACGGATCCCGCTCCGGCCACTATATTCTCCCATCTCGACGCGACGACGGTGCTCTCGCGCCAAGTCGCGGAGGTCGGCGTGTACCCGGCCGTCAGTCCGCTGGAGTCGTATTCCCGCATACTCGACCCGACTGTAGTCGGCAAGGCGCACTATGAGACGGCGCAGGGCGTGACGTCGTGTCTCAACCGCTACCGCGAGCTGCGCGACATTATCGCCATACTCGGCATGGAAGAGCTCTCGGAGAGCGACAGAAAGACGGTATACCGCGCGCGAAAAATACAGCAATTCCTGTCTCAGCCGTTCTCCGTCGCGGAGACGTTTACCGGCATACCGGGGCGGTTCGTAAAGCTCGGCGACACCATACGCTCGTTTGCCGCCATACTCGGCGGCGAAGTAGACGACTTGCCGGAGACCGCGTTCTTCATGGCCGGAGACATAGACGAGGTGCGCGAAAAAGCCAAAGGGCTCGCGTGAAATAGACTGGGAGGGGTGACTGTGAGATGGCTGCCGTCAATTTTAATCTTCAAATACTGACGCCGGAGCGCGTTTTTTTCAGCGGCGGCGTGGAAGCCGTCACGGCGCCCGCTCCCGACGGGAGTCTCACCGTGCTGGCGCACCACACGCCGCTCGTCTGTCCGCTGGCAGTTGGCACGATAGGCATAAAACAAGACGGGCTCTGGCGCGAGTGCGTCAACTCGGAGGGGTTTCTCGAGGTACACCACGACGGCGCGATCGCGTTTGTCCAGGCCTGCGAGTGGCCGGAGGAGATCGACGCGTCGCGCGCCGAGCAGGCGCGCCGGCGCGCGGAGGAGTACCTGCGGCAAAAGCGGAGTCTGGCCGAGTACAACCGATCCAAAATAGCGCTGGCCCGCGCGATGGCGCGCCTGAGCGCGACAAAAAAGCGGTAGCCGACTGCGTTTGCGCGCGCCGCTTACCCATAGAAATGTTTTCCGCCTGTAAGCGGCGGTTTCTACTCTCTGCGGGCCGCGCACGGCGAGAAACAAGTCTCGTTACTCGTTTGTTACGGCCGGGGCCGTGACAAACGAAATGATTCTTCCCGAAAATATGGTTGAATTCCGCGCGCTGGTGTGATAGACTGCGAAAAAACGCGCTTTGCGCAGACACGGGAGTATGTTTGATGCTGCAAAAAATAAAGTCGCTTTTCGGCGCGCAGGATATGACTGTGGGCAAACCCATGAGATCCATCCTGCTTTTTACCGTTCCCCTGCTTGTCGGGAATGTCCTGCAACTGATGTACAATACGGTGGACAGCATAGTCGTCGGGCAGTACTCGGGTCCGAACGGTCTTGGCGCTATCGGCGTGTCCACGCCGATACAGCTCATGTTCGCCGTCTTTTTTATGACGGTAGGCACGGGCGTAAGCGTGATGGTGTCGCAGTATTTCGGCGCGAAGGACAAGGAAAAGCTGTCCATGACAGTCGGGAATTCTCTGCTGCTGATCCTGATTGCGACGCTTCTGGCAACGTTTCTGGGGTTGGGACTTTCGGACTGGATCTTGCGGATTACAAAATGTCCGCCGGAGGTCTTTGAAAACGCCAAGGCGTACCTCATGATCATGTTCCTGGGCTTCGTCGGAATGGGCTTCTACAATATACTGGGCGGGATACTGCGCGGCTTCGGCGACGCGATGTTTCCGCTTGTGGTTCTCGCCGGGACGACGGTGCTCAACATTTTGCTCGACATCTGGATGGTGGCCACGCCGGAACAGCTTCCGTTCGGACTGGGACTGGGCGTCGCCGGGGCCGCCTGGGCGACGATAATCGCGCAGACGCTCTCTGCGGTCGTGTGCCTGTGGCGGCTGCTCCGCATGAAGCGCGTTGTGGAGGTCACAAGAGCCACGATGAAGCTCGACGCGTACATTGTGAAAACAATCGTGCGCATCGGTATTCCCAGCGGACTCCAGATGATGATAATGTCGATGAGCTTCATGTTCGTGCAAAGACTTATCAACAGCATTCAGGTGCTGTTTAACGGAGTATTCGACGGGGCCATCTTCGTCGCCGTCAATACGGCCGTCACGCGCGTGGACGGCTTTGCGATGATGCCGGCTCAAACGTTCAACCAGGTGTCGAGCACGTTTACGGGGCAAAATATCGGCGCCGAGAAACTCGACCGGGCGTCACGCGGCCTGAAGATCACGCTGGTCATGGCGCTGGTGGTCGCCGCGGTCGTCTTTGCCGTCATTCAAATCTGGGGCGGCGGACTCATGCGGATGTTTATAAACGACTCCGATCCGGCGCGCTCGGACAAGATCGTGGAGATCGGCATACAGATGATGCGGATCATCTGCTGGGCATACCCGATTATGGCGATCGCCATGACTATCGGCGGCGCTATGCGCGGCGCCGGGGATACGATAGCCCAATTGTGGATTATGATAGCGACAAACATAGCGTTCCGGATTCCGCTGACCGTCCTGCTTGTACACCTGAGCAAATCGGAGGAGTACCCAAACGGCGCTCCGAGCGCGATATACCTGTCCATGATCATAGCGTTCGGCCTGAACGTGACGGCGACTTGCATCTATTTCGCGACGGGCAAGTGGAAAACAAAATCCGTGGTCAGGCGGAAGCCCGGGGCCGTCGCCGATATCTGATGATTTCGCGCCGCCCGGGGAGCGCCCCGGGCGGCCGAAAACCGCTTCTACAGTCGGTTCCTCTGTATTTTCCCGTTTATCGTCTTGGGCAGCTCGTCGCGGAAGACTACCACGCGCGGGTACTTGTAGGGAGCGGTGTGTGATTTCACATAGTCCTGAATCTCGCGCGCAAGTTCCTCACTCGGCTCGCGGCCGCAGTTTTTTGTCAGGACGACACTCGCCTTGACAATCTGCCCGCGCACCTCGTCCGGCAT
Source organism: Oscillospiraceae bacterium (assembly GCA_031278515.1). GTDB lineage: Bacteria > Bacillota > Clostridia > Oscillospirales > Oscillospiraceae > JAISBX01. Next base: position 25,948 of record JAITKI010000142.1, read on the forward strand.
AGCCGACACCCCGCACTCCAGTACGTAAGGCAGCTCCATTATGACGCTCTCGATCTCAAACGGCCCGATACGATAGCCGGAAGATTTTATAACGTCGTCAACGCGCCCAATATACCAGAAGAAGCCCTCCTCGTCGCGCCAGGCTGTGTCGCCCGTGTGGTACACGCCGTATTTCCACGCGTCCGACGTCTTTTGATCCTCCAGGTAGTATCCCAAAAACAGTCCGGCGGGGCGTCCGTCCTCGACGCGCACTACGATCTCACCCGTCTCCCCCGACTCCACGGGATTTCCCTCCGCGTCAACGACGTCGAGCGTGTACGCGGGGTTTGCCTTGCCCATAGAGCCGATTTTCGGCGTCATTCCGACAAAATTGCCGATGAGCAGTGTCGTCTCCGTCTGCCCGAATCCTTCCATTACCGACAGTCCCGTCGCCTCCCGGAATTTGTAGTACACCTCGGGATTGAGCGCCTCGCCGGCCGTCGTCGCATGCTTTATTGAGGACAGGTCGAACTTGGAAATATCCTCGCGGATAAGGAAGCGGTATATCGTGGGCGGCGCGCAGAACGTCGTTATATTGTATTTGGCGAACATCGGCAGTATCACGTTCGCGTCGAAGCGATCGAAGTCGTACGTGAATATGGCCGCCTCGCAGAGCCACTGGCCGTAGAATTTGCCCCAGAGCGCCTTGCCCCAGCCCGTGTCCGAGATGGTGAAGTGGATACCCTCCGGGTCGGCGCGATGCCAGTAGTAAGCCGTCACAAAATGCCCGAGACCGTATGTGTGGCTGTGCGTGACGAGCTTCGGGTAGCCCGTCGTGCCGGATGAAAAGAACATCAGCACGGGTTCCTCCCCGCAGGGGGCGTCCTGCTCCCTGGGGAAACTCCCGCGGAATTTCTCGTACTCTCCGTCGAAGTCCCGCCATCCGTCCGCGGCGCCGTTGGCCATGACGCGCAGACGCACGTTCCCGTTGTACTCCATCGCTTTCTCCGCCTCCTTATACGCGCCGGACTGCGCCGTCGCGATTATCGCGGAAACGTTCCCCGCCTTGAAGCGGTAATCGAAGTCCTTTTCCAGAAGCTGATCCGGCGCGGGTATCATGACGGCGCCGAGCTTATGAAGAGCGAGGGATACAATCCAGAACTGCCAGTTGCGTTTGAGCACGAGCATAACGTGGTCGCCGCGCTTGATCCCGAGCGAGGCCAGGTA
>JAITKI010000011.1 GCA_031278515.1 Oscillospiraceae bacterium
TAATCGTCAACGCTCAAGGTGTCCGAAGGACTCTTGTACTCCACGATGTTGCTTCGCCTGAATATGGCGCCGATGTTCTTCTCAATCACGACGTCCGGGGCTTTTTTGATTATCAGCACGTCTATTCTGAGGGGATCTGAGTTAAGCTGCCGCTCGAATTCGAAAGTGAGCATATCAAGGTAATCTACAAGCTCCGCTTTTGCCGCCTCGTTGAATGCGGGATGCCACGCGACGCGTGTACGTGCTTCTTCGCCGTCCGCTTCGTTTAACTCCCCGTCGTGTTTCCCATCTCGCTTTTGTCTTTCCCCGGCCACATAGTCACCTTCTTTACTGTACCCGTATTATACACCGCTCGGAAACGGATTTCAACACATCTGCGGAACATTTTGTTGGATTGGCGTTTGTTGGCGACTGTCGGCGTCGGGCATACGCCCGAGGGTACAGACACAAGGAACCCCTCCGCTCTCCGAGGGGCTTGGACGAGGATTACGCCATGACCTTGTGATAGCCGGGCAGGGCGCGGCGGACTGACGCGCGGGTCACTCGTCACAAACCCTGACGCGCGAACGCAGCAGCGCTATTTCATCGGCGTAGCCGGGCAATTCGTTCGGCGTTTCGAGATAGAACGGCAGATCGCGCAGATGGGGGTGGTTGACGACGCGCTCAAACGTCTCCAGTCCGAGCGAACCGTCTCCGATCTTCTCGTGGCGGTCCTTGTGACTGCCGAACGGGTTTTTACTGTCGTTGAGATGGACGGCGCGCAGGCGTCCCAGTCCGACAATTTTGTCGAATTCCTCCAGCACGCCGTCGAGGTCTCCGCGTATATCGTAACCGGCGTCGTACGCGTGACATGTATCGAGACACACGCCGAGCTTGCCGTCAAGTTCCACGGCGTCAATTATGGCGCGCAGTTCCTCAAACCGCCCCCCGAGCTCGCTCCCTTTGCCCGCCATTGTCTCCAGCAGCACCGTAGTAGTCTGGTCGGGAGTGAGGACGCTGTTGAGCGTATCCGCTATCAACTCAACGCCGCGCTTCGCACCTTGGCCGACATGGCTGCCGGGGTGAAAGTTATACATATTTCCCGGCAGATATTCCATCCGACGGATATCGTCCGCCATCGTCTCGCGCGTGAATTCGCGCAAATGCGGTTTTTCGGCGCAGGCATTGAGAGTGTACGGCGCGTGCGCGAGCAGACAACATATGCCGCGTTCCGCCGCGAAATCCAGAAAAGCGGATACGTCGTCCGGATCTACGGCTTTTGCGGCGCCTCCGCGCGGGTTCCGCGTGAAAAACTGGAAGACGTTAGCGCCGATTCGCTCGGCGGCGCGTCCCATGGCGAGATACCCGTCCGATGAGGACAGATGACAGCCGATTTTAAACATACGCGCCCTCCTTTTTCATTTATATCTCGTGATGATCGCGTCCGCGATCTTCTGACTGGCGAATCCGTCGCCGTACGGATTGCTCGCGCGGCTCATTTTCTCATACGCGGATTCATCTTCGAGCAGCAGTTTTGTCTCCGCGTATATTGTGTCGGCGTCGGTTCCGACAAGCTTGAGCGTACCCGCCTCGACGCCCTCCGGGCGCTCCGTGGTATCGCGCACGACGAGCACGGGCTTGCCCAGAGACGGCGCCTCCTCCTGTATGCCGCCGCTGTCGGTCAAAATTATATGCGCCCTGTTCATAAAGTTGTGAAAGTCGCCCGCCTCCAGCGGTTCTATTAAGTTAACCCTGTTGGCGGAGCCGCCGAATACGACGTCCGCTATCTCGCGGACAGCCGGATTGAGATGGACGGGGTATATCACACTGACATCGTGAAATTCATCCACAATTCTTTTTATGGCGCTGAATATTCGGTGCATCGGCGCGCCGAGATTTTCCCTCCGGTGCGCGGTGAGCAATAGGAGTCTGCATCCGCGGCATCTGTCCAGGGCGGGGTGGCTGTAATCTTCACGCACGGTCAGCCGCAGCGCGTCTATGGCCGTGTTGCCGGTCACAAATACGTCGGCCGGATTGAGTCCCTCGCGAAGTAAGTTAGCGCGGCTGACCTCAGTCGGGGCAAAGAGCATGTCCGCCAAGCGGTCGGTCATCTGGCGGTACATCTCCTCGGGGAACGGCGAGTATTTATTCATCGTGCGCAGACCGGCCTCCACGTGTCCGACGGCTGTCTGACTGTAGTACGCGGCGAGAGCGCACGCGAACGTTGTGGCGGTGTCGCCGTGTACGAGGACGATATCGGGACGCCGTTCGGCAAGCACATCCCCCATGCCGCGCAGCGCGGAGGCGGTTATGTCCGTGAGCGACTGGCGCGGACGCATTATGTCAAGATCAAGATCCGGCGTTATACCGAACGCGCCGAGCGCCTGATCGAGCATCTGACGGTGCTGGGCCGTCACGCACACGGTACAGCGCAGCTCCGCGCGAGTTTTAAGTTCCAATATCAAAGGCGCCATTTTGATGGCCTCCGGTCTCGTTCCGAACGCCACCAGAGTATTTATCATCTATAAAAATTCCTTCCGAAAGCAATTTTGCCCGCGACTGCCGCGAAACGGCGGGCCTACGGGACGGCTAAGGATATTATACAACACAATCGCGCGGTTTTGAAGCGTTTCACAACAGCCGCGCCGCGCGAATACAATATTATTGTTTCGGAAGCAGTTTTTTGGAGGTAAACTATGAAATTTGCTGTAATTGGCGGGGATATGCGCCTTGCCATGCTGGCCGGTCTGCTGGCGGCTGATTCACACGAGGTAAGGACGTTTGCTATAGACAAAATATCGGCGCTCAGAGGCGTGACTCAGACGTCGCACGCGGAGGAGGCGGCGCAGGGGGCGGATTGCGTCGTGCTGCCGCTGCCGCTCGCAACGCGTGAAGGCGTGCTTGTGACGCCGCTGTCCGGGGGACTTTACACCGCGCGGGAGATATTCGCGGCGCTGAGCCCGGAACAGGTGATTTGCGCCGGAAAGGTGGACGACGCGTCGCGGGAGACGGCCGGCTCAATGGGTCTGGAGATAATCGACTATATCGAGCGCGAGGAGCTGGCGGTGGCGAACGCTGTGGCGACGGCGGAAGGCGCCGTCCAGCTCATGATGGAGGAGACGGACGTGACGCTCTGCCGTCTCAACGTACTCGTAATCGGCTTCGGGCGAATAGGGAAGCTGCTGTGTCACCGTCTGCGCGGCATGGGTGCATATGTCACCGCCGCGGCGCGCGATTACGCGGATATCGCGTGGATACGCGCGTACGGATATGAGGCTGCGGACACGGGGCGCCTTGAAGGGTACCTAAGCAAATTTGACGTCGTTGTGAACACGGCGCCGTCTCGTGTGCTCGGGTATTCGCGTCTGCGCGAGCTCAAGCACGGCTGCCTGTGTCTCGATCTCGCATCCAGACCGGGCGGAGTCGATTTCGCCGCCGCCACGCGGCTCGGTATCAAGGCCGTGTGGTCGCTCGGACTGCCGGGCGAAGTGGCGCCCGTGACGGCGGGCGCGATAATTCGCGATACAGTGTACAACATTCTAAGTGAAAGGGGCGCGGAGGGGTGAAGGATAAATGCGCGGGATTTGCGATGTGCGGCTCCTACTGCACTTTTGAGCGCGCGATCGGGGCGCTCGAAAAGCTGCGGATGTCGTTCGGGCGCGTAATTCCGATTATGTCCGAGCGCGCGTACCGCACGGACACGCGGTTCGGCCGGGCGGAGGACTTTGCCGCGCGGGTGTCCCGGCTGTGCGCGGAAGAGATAATACACGACATCAATGGCGCCGAGTCGATAGGGCCGCGCGCGCTTCTCGATATCCTCATAATAGCCCCGTGCACGGGAAACACGCTTGCCAAGCTCTCGCTAGGCATAACGGACTCGAGCGTCACAATGGCGGCAAAAGCGCATCTGCGTAACGGGCGGCCCGTGCTTATAGCCATATCCACCAACGACGCGCTCTCCGCGAATCTGGTGAATATAGGGACGCTGCTGAACCGCAAAAATGTCTACTTCACGCCGTTTTATCAAGACGACTGCGCGGGGAAAGCGGCGTCGCTGGCCGCGGATCTGGACTGCTTGACGACCGCCGCCGAGGAGGCGCTCGCCGGCCGGCAGATACAGCCGCTGCTTAGTCGGGCGTGAGGGACGCGGGCGGGGCGCGACGGGTTCAGGTTACGCGCAGCAGTACCGTTCCGCCCGCGCCGAACACGCGCTCGCCTATAGTTCTCAAAAGGCTCTCGTTTAGCCGCTCGCCGTATTTGGCGCGCTCGAGTTTGCCGACGACGATATACCGGGCGTTGTATTTGTCCAGCAGCGCGCGCGTATTCGCGGCATCGGATCCTGTGTATATCGCGTCGATGTCGGAAATGCGTTCGCTGAACGCGGCGGCGTCGCTCCGGCGCCAGAGCTGCTCGTGCGTGTACCAATTAAAAATATCCGGCAGCCCTGTAAACGCCGATATACGGCCGTATGATGTGTAGCTCAGACCGTTCGCTTCGACTATTACGGGCGCTCCGGAAATATACGCGTTTATGTATTTTATCACGTAATAGTCCTCGTCCAGGGTGTACTCATACGGCGCGTCGGGATCGTCCGCATCCAGTTTTTCGCGGTGGGACGTCATAAAGGCCGCGCCGTCAAGACCTTTATAGGAGCGCGGCAGCAGATTTCCGTATCTGCCGCTGAGCGTGTAGTACGGATAGACAAACGCGCAGCACAAAAGCAGACACGCGAGCGCGGCGGCGCCGGACGCGCGGAGAGCGGCGCCGCCGCGCTCGCGCCGGACGCCGTCGCCGGCGGACGTCCGGCGGGTGAGAAATATGCGCGGGAATGCGTAGCCTATGCCGACGGAGAACAGTACGAAAGCCTGAAACGTGAGCTTGAACATCGTGTTAGCGCGTGGGTGGCTCGTGTAGATATCGACCACGTAGATGAGTTCCGGCAATATTACAAGTCCTATGGCGCAGATAAAGATGATAAGCGCCGCAGCGTCGCCGGGATTCAACCCGCCGATGAACTTTGCAAATCTCCCTCTTGCCGGACGTCTCTCGGATACGCGGACTCGGCTTTTTACGGCCGCCGTGAGCAGCATGATGAAGAATACGGACTGATAGCCGTACAGCACGAGGAGTTGGTACAGCCGGGAGCGCGACGACACGAGCGCTATTTCCGTCGATATCGAGTCGAAAGTCAGGTGAAACGGCAGCGCCACGGCGTATGACGCGGCGCACGTCACGGCGAGCTGCGCCAGCGTGACGGTGAGAGCCCGTGATAAGCTGTTGCGGCGCGCGATATTGGCGTACAGGAAAAGCGCTGAGGACACGGTTATGTATATCGGGAAATCCCAGAAGTTAGTGGCAGGAAATAACCCTATGAGAAATATGTTGAGTACAAAGCCGGAGGCCGGCGCGATGTCTCGCAGGATCGACGCCGGGCGGGACGGGAGCGCCTTCGGGGCGCCGGCGCCGCAAGCTGCGTCCGGGAGTCCGGACGCTTTCCCGTCCCCGGGCGGGCGGCCCGGACGCGCCAGTATCCCGTATACTGCCGCGATGACTGCCGCCAGCGCGGTCAGCGCGAACAGCAGGTTTATGATGTGCGCGTGCAGATCGGCCACTATGTACGAATAGTGCGGGAATTCATGTATCGTACCGTCCGTTTCAACGAGCGGGTTATAGCCTATGTATCTTGTCGCGGACGGATACCAATAGGATGTTTCTCCGGGGAACAGCCACGCGTATATGACGGTGTGGAGGTTGCCGCTGAGACAGACGAGCGCACCCGTGAGCGCTCCGCAGACGGTTTTGGCGTATCGCGCCGGCTGCGGGGCGTTCCCGGAAGCGCGGCCCGGGCGGGAGGTAAAGAGTTCAAGCAAGAATTGGCCGATATTGTAAGCCTGCATGAACGCGAACGCGAAAAGCGACGCTATCATGAGATTATAGGCGACGGCGGAATTTATGCCGGTGAGTTTTGTGAGATAGGCCGCGAAATACTGCCCCAAGTAGTAATAATTAACCGTATGGCCGGCGTACCACATATCGTGAGGGGGGAAGTGTTCAGAACGCAGGATGGAGTTCACAAGCCCGAAGTCCATGAATTTTTCCAGGCCGATTATATCCGGGCAGACTCCGCGAATATACGACCAGGCGGCCAGCAGCAGCATAAAGAGCGCCTCATGTCGGAAGACGGACGGCGGGAGAATGTCAGGCGCCGCGCCGGCGTCGCGTTTGCCGCGTCGGTGGACTATAAACAGGTTCACAGCCAGACCGGCGAGGATCGGAAGCGTCAGCGCCCACGCGCGAAACGGCAGGACGCCGAGCGACGACAGCGCCCACGAGACGTATCCCGACAGCGCCACGCCTATCACCTTTGAGAAGATGTATCCCTTCGACTCAAACCGTCCGAAAACGGCGCGTGTCATGGGGTAATACACGACACCGATGGCGAGCAGAACGCACCACCAGAGTAAGAAGCGGGTGAAATCCGCCCGCAGCAGGGCGGCGGACGCCGCGGCGGACAGCGGGATCCAATGCGCGCCGAGCGCTTTTGCCTTCTTCAATAAGGACATGACGTCAACCCCCGGGAAGCTTTATATGCCGCTGCAAACGGCGTCAGCCGCCGCGCGTCCGGAAATGAGAGCGTAGTTCTGCCCGCGATCCTCGGGATATATCTGCGACATCGACGCGATGTACAGGCCGTTGAGAGTCGTCTCAAAGGGAAGTATCCGCGCGCTGTGGCGCAGTCCCACGACGGGCTGCGCGTACTCGGCGCGGAGTACGCGGTAAGCGTCGGCGTCGCCGGGCGTGAAGTCCGGAAAAATGACGCCCAGATAATTGAGAAACGCGTCGGCTATCTCGCCGTCCGCGGCGCGGAAGAGGGCGTCCCCGGGATCCAGATACCGCGACAGAAAAATATAGCCCCGTCCGCCAAAGCTCGGATCCGGGAACAGGTTGGAGTGTTCAATAAACACGACAAACGGAGCGCCCGGCTGCGCCACAGTCAGCCAGTAGTAGTCCGACAGGCGCCTTTTTGTCACGAGCGTGACGCAAACGTTCGCCTTGTACTTCAAGGCGCGCGCGCGTTCCGCGTATTCCGGCGAGAGCCGGGCTATCCGGCACAGCTCGGACGGGGACGCCGTAAACAGCACTTTTTCATACTCCGCGCGCTCGCCGCCCGCCGTGACGGACACGCCGCCGCCGTTCGCCGCGCCGACGGACGTAACCTCTGAGAACAGGAAGCGCCCCCCGCGCGCGAGAATAATGTCCGCCAGACGGCCGTACAGCGCGCCGAAGCCGCCGCGCAGATAGCCGAGCGATTCGGCACCCAGTCCGCGCCGCGTAGAGCCGCGCAGCTTGAATTTATTCCATATCCACACGCCGCCGACGCCGTCGGCGTCATCACCGAATTTTGAGTCCAGAAGAGGGCGCCACAGCTTGGCGTAAGATTCGCGTCCGGCGTTTCTTATGAGCCAGTCGCGCGCGCTGACGTTCTCGAGGCGGCTGTAGTCTCTCACACTTTTCGCGCGCAGCACCGTAAGTCCCGTGCGCAGACGGCCGGGGAGACTGAGTTCCGTAAAGCGCATGAGATCGGCGGGGGTTGTAAACGGATGCGCGCGGCCGCCGGAATATATCCCGTTCTTTGCGTTTTTCCAGACGAGCTTGTCCGAGAGCCCGACCTCGTCGATGAGCGATATTATCTCGGCGTCGCTTGTGAATATGTGGTGATAAAACTTGTCGACGACGGCGCCGGCGAGTGTCTGACTGCCCGCCAGTCCGCCGAGGCTCTCCTCGGATTTCTCATATACAGTGACGCCGTGACCGCGCTTCGCGAGCGCGTATCCGGCCGCGAGGCCGCCCGCGCCCGCGCCGATTACCGCCACTCTCACAGCGCGCCACCGCCGCTCCCGGAGGATGCGTCCGCATCTTCCGGGAGCGGCCCGCGGTTTCGCGAGCGTCTCAGCGCGGCGATTCCGAGCGACGCGAGCTTTATCGCATATGTCAGTATGACCGAGCATATTGTAACGCAAGCTATGTACATAATCATATCGAACGCGGAGCTGTTGACGAGCTGCTGCGTCTGAAAATACGGCTTTCCCAGGAGTCCGGACAGCAGCCTGATACCGCCGCCGCTCGCCCAGAACTTCATCTTAATTGTGAAGAACGTCTCAAGAAAACGCCAGTGAAACAGGTAGACGGTCAACGAAACGCCGCCCAAAAACCGGCTGACCGGGTTGTTCAGGATGACGGATACGGCGGTTTTTCGCGTGAAGGAGAAGATTAAGATCGCGGATATGTAGACGAGTACGCGATAGTTGTCAACGCCTATCTCCTGATTCCAGCACAGCGAGAAAAGGCGGTATATGGCGTATATTTCAACGAGACTGAGCAGCGCCCGTTTAACCGCTCCGAGTTTGACCGCCGCGAGTTTTGTATACAGTATATTGGATGTGAGTCCGAGGAACATACCGGCGACGGCGCGAATCATACCGCCGGACAGGAAGCCGTACAGTTCGTGTCCGATATACAGATCGAAGCTCTTATGCCCGAAAAGCGAGTAGAGCAGAATTGCCGCAAAGGGCGCGACGAGACGCATCACGTCGCGCCGCATACGGATGAACAGCGTCATGAAAAAGCCGGAAATAATCAGATCGGTGAGAAACCACGAGACTATCAGGAAGAGCGCCGGACTCTCCGGGTCGCCCCACGCGAAGCTCGTGCCGCCGAGGAGCAGGGCTTCCCACTCCAGGTTCATAAAATCACGCAGACGGCCGACCCACCCGCCGGAATGGAGTATGAGCGTGAATATGACAAGAACGGCGGCAAGCGTAGGGTACACCGTTTTTATCCGGCTGCGGGCGTAATCCCATGCCTCGCGCCCGGCGTCCGCGAAGTTCATGCGCTCCGGCGCGCCGGACAAAACGCGTTTTTTGTCGCTTTCGGCTATCAGGAATCCGGCGAGTATGAAGAAAAACTCAACGCCGATAAAGCCGACGCTGGCGACGCGGCGCGCGGACGCCATCCACGGCATCATCTCATATGTTTTCTCAAAGTGGTACAGCGCGGCGAAGACCGCGAAAGCGTATCTCCAAAACTCGACGGCGCCGTTTCTGCGTATCCTTGGCTTGTCCGTAATACATCCAACCTCTCTCATTGTCATAATGTGCATGTTTTGCCTGCCCTCCCACCTGCCGGACGGGCAGGTCCGACAGGCCGGCAAAACGCGTTTCAGTCTTCATGGTACGCGCGGCCGGCTCGCTTCGGCGCAAAACTATCGCGAGAAGACGAATTTTAAGTTTATGTCCATATCCCTCACACTGTGGGTGAGTGCCCCTATCGATATTATGTCCACGCCCGCGGCGGCGATCTCGGCGATGTCGCGTTCCCCCATATTGCCGGATGCCTCCGTGAGAGCGCGCCCGTCTATGAGGCGCACCGCCTCGGCTATCTGCCGCGCAGTCATATTATCGAGCATTATTATGTCCGCGCCGGCTTCCAGCGCCTGCGCGACATGTTCCATGTTCTCCGTCTCGACCTCGATTTTCAGCGTGTGCGGGGCGTATCGCCGCGCGCGCGCGACCGCCGTCGCGATGCCGCCCGACGCGGCGATATGGTTGTCCTTTATGAGTACGCCGTCATATAGTCCGAAGCGGTGATTGAATCCGCCTCCGCACCGGACGGCGTATTTCTCGAGCGCCCGCAGTCCGGGCGTCGTCTTACGGGTATCGACTATGCGCGCGCCGCCGCAGCCCTCCGCGCTCCGTACGGCGGCGGCGGTGCGCGTCGCGATTCCGGACAGGCGGCGCAGCAGATTGAGCGCCACGCGCTCTCCCGCCAGGATACTCCGCGACGGCCCTTCTATCTCCGCGATTGCCGCGTGCGCGCCGACCTCGTCTCCGTCGGAAGTCAGAGCTCTGAATACGATGCCGCCGTCAAGCAGTTCAAACACGCGGGCGGCGACGCCGAGTCCGCAGATCACGCCCGCCTCTTTCGCTCGGAAAACACCGGACGAAACGGCGTTTTCCTCGACGCAGCACCGCGAGGTGACATCGCCGGCGCCGATATCCTCTTCCAGCGCTCCGCGCAGCAGTTCATCGACGCCGGGGTACCCCGTGTACAGTCGCATACGTTTGCCTCCCAGAATACGGTTTGGGCGTCCGACGACGGGTTTTGCCGGCGTCGCCCTAACCATTATATACGATATCCCTCCGGGCGGTCAATTTCTTTTTGAACTGAATAATTTCGTTTGTGATGGCGAAGCCATCACAAACGAGTCACGGGAGATTGGATCTCGCCGTGCGCGGCTCGCAAAGAGCATTTCCCGGGGAATAAATCCCCGGGAAATGCAAAATGTTACAATTTTTGCTCCGTCGCACGGGACGCACTCCTGTGCAAAAATTCTTTTCGCCGTAGGCGAAAAGGACGGGAGAGCGAAAACCACCGCATACGAAAATATTCAAAAACATCCGAACTTGACAGCTGCGTGCGGGCGGCAGTATAATATTGGCCGAAAGCGGGGGGAGGCGCGGATGCGGATTTTTATATCGGGCGGCTGCAAAAACGGGAAGTCTTATTTCGCGCAGCGGCTCGCGGGCGCCATGCGGAGGACGCGGCTCTACTACGTCGCCACGATGCGCCCCTGCGACGAGGAGGACATTGAGCGCGTGCGCCGCCACCGCCGCGAGCGTTTCGGCTGGGGCTTTGAGACGGTGGAACAGCCGGAAAATATCCACGAAATCATCCGTAAATGCGACCCGAACGCGGCGTTTCTTCTCGACAGTCTTACCGCGCTGCTTTCAAACGAGATGTTTCCGGCCGGAGGGGGCGTGGATGAGGGCGCGGCCGGCAGGATTATCGGAGGGATGGAAAAACTGTACGGCGGAGCGCGCGACATCGTGGTGGTTTCCGACTTTATTTATTCCGACGGTCTGCGGTATGACGAGACGACGGAACGCTTCAGACGGGCGCTTGCGCTCATCGACAGGACTGTCGCGGCGCGCAGCGACGCGGTGATAGAGGTCGCTTTTTCGGGCGCCGTCGTCCACCGCGGCGCGGAGGAATTGAAGCGGGAAGGGCTTATCGCGGGAGGTGCCGAGTGAAGCTGATTGTAGGCGGCGAATATCAGGGCAAGCTAGATTACGCGCTCGAACGTTTCGGACTCGCTCCCGGGGACGTGTGGTTTTGCGAGTACGCGGGGACGCGGATCGTTACGGACAAGCCGGTGATATACAAGATAGAAAGATGGGTATTCAACGCCATGCGGGCGGGGCTGGACCCGGAGGCGGAGTTCGCGCCGCTCCGGGATGGGTTTCGCGGCAAGATAATCATTTGCACCGACATCTCGTGCGGAGTGGTACCCGCCGACCCCGCGCTGCGCGCGTGGCGCGAGACTGTGGGGCGCGTGTGCGCGCGTATCGCGCGCGACTCCGACGAGGTCGTGCGCATGTTCTGCGGAATATCTACGACGCTTTCGCCCATTGCCGCGCCCCCGACCCGGCGGACGGGCCGCGGACGCGAGGCGAGCGTAACCCGGGACGCCGATGGCGGCGTCTTATACTTGGAAACGGAGAAATGAAGGATGAAAAAACTCACGGCGATAATTTTGGCGGCGCTTCTTGCGCTGACGGCCTTTGCGGCCTGCGGAGGCGGGGATAAAGTCTCGCCGGCTTCACAGGATACGGAGACAAACCAAGGTCAACGGGGCGAGCTCACAGACGTACCCGAAGGCGGCGAAAACGGCGGGACGCTATCGGCGGAGGGCGTAGAGACGCCCGTTCCCGCGAGTCCGCAAATCACTGCCGACAGGAGCGGCAATCCCATAACACTGCCCGAGTCCATTGAGCGCGTCATGGTATTCGGACCGTCAAACAGCGAACTGCTGGCGGATCTCGGCTTCGGCGGTGCGATAGTCGCGGCCGACACATACTCCGGCGCGATCGACGGCCTCGCTCCCGGACTGCCGCTTTTTGACATGGCGGCCCCGGACATCGAGTCGATAGTCGCGCTGGAGCCAGACGTGATTTTTGTAACAGGTATGGTTCAGGCCGGCGGGGAGGATCCGTACAAACCGCTGCGGGACGCGGGGATATGCGTCATATACGTCCCGTCGAGCGACAGCATCGAGAGCATAAAGGACGACATACGTTTCGTGTCCGCCGTTATGGGCGCCGAGAAGGGCGGAGACGGGCTGATAGCGGAAATGGAGGCGGAGATAGCCGCCATAAAGGCAATCGGCGACACGATAACCGGGAAGAAGACCGTATATTTTGAATTGTCCGCGGCTCCCTACATGTACAGCTTCGGCGCGGGCGTATTTCTTAACGAGATGATCGAGCTTGCCGGCGCGGTAAATATCTTCGCGAATCAGGAATCGTGGCTCTCAGTGGCGGAAGAGGCGGTGCTGGAGGCGAATCCGGACGTCGTCCTCACAAGCGTGAACTATATCGAGGATCCCGTCGGGGAGATCAAATCGCGTCCGGGCTGGCAGGCGGTTACGGCTGTGGCGGACGGCGATGTGTACTACATCGACGCCGACGCGAGCAACCGCCCCAACCACAACATCGTCAAAGCGCTGCGCGAGATTGCGTTTGCCGTTTATCCCGACAAATACGGAGCATGAGGCTGAAAATCACAGTCACAATCGCCCTGAGCCTTGTGATTTTGATCTTCGGCATGGCTGTCGGCAGCGTATATATAACGCCCGCCGACAGTCTGGCTATTGTCTGGCACAAGATAACCGGCGCGGCGGCGCCCGATCATATCAAGGATACGTATGTCTCGATAATATGGGACATACGTCTGCCGCGCGCGTTGCTGGCGTTTGTGGTCGGCTCGGCGCTGTCGATCAGCGGCGCCGTCATGCAGTCCGTGCTGAAAAACCCGCTCGCGTCCTCCTATACGCTCGGAGTTTCGTCCGGCGCCTCGCTGGGGGCGGCCATCGTGATAATCTGCGGTCTGACCGTGCCGGCGCTGCAGATGTTCACGCTGCCCGTCGTTGGCTTCGCGCTCGGCCTGGGGACGATTTTGCTCGCGATCTCCATTTCCTCGCGTCTCGACGCGAACCTTGAAAACAACACGATAATACTCACCGGGATGGTCATATCGCTCTTTATAAACGCCGTAGTGACACTCGCGTCGGCGCTGTCACGCGAGCATATCCAGCGCCTCATCTACTGGCAGATGGGCAGCTTCCAACTCAAGGAGTGGTCTACGCTCTTTGTGCTTTTCCCCATTGTGCTGGCGGCGTCATTCGCGGTTGCCCACTTTAATCGTGAACTGGACATGCTGACTTTCGGTGAGGAGCAGGCGAAGACGATGGGCGTGGACACAAAGCGCGTGAAGTGGGCGCTGCTTATCATCGCGGCGGCAATGACGGGCAGCGCCATATCTTTTGTGGGCGTCATAGGTTTTGTCGATCTCGTGGCGCCGCATATCGTGCGGAAGATATTCGGCGCCGCGCACAGGTACGTCATACCGATGTCGGCCGTCTTGGGCGGAGGTTTTATGGTATTGTGCGACCTCGCGGCGCGTACGCTCATCCCGCTTCAGGAACTGCCCGTCGGCGCCGTCACCGCCGTCATCGGCGCGCCGTTTTTTACGTATGTATACTTCAGCAAGAGGAAGGCAAGGGCATGTTGAAAGTCGAAAATGTTTCGGCGGGATACGGAGGCGCGACCGTCGTGCGGGGCGTGTCGTTCAGCCTTGACAAGAATGAGAGCATATGCATAATCGGGCCGAACGGGTGCGGAAAGACGACGCTCCTCAGGGCCGTCGCCGGTCTCCTGCCGTACAGCGGCAGCGTTGAGCTTGACGGAAAGCCGCTCCGAAAGATGAAACTGCGCGAGATAGCGAAAAAGATCGCCATGCTCAGTCAGATATCGGGCATATACTTTTCATACAGCGTTTTTGAGACTGTGATGATGGGGCGCTACCTGCACATGCGAGACAGTTTTTTCGGCGCGCCCTCTGAGCGCGACCGCGAGCTTGTATTCGAGTGTCTGCGCGCCGTGGATCTCACGGACGCGGCAGGCAAGGAGATTTCGGCGCTCTCCGGCGGACAGTTGCAGCGCGTGTTTTTCGCGCGCGCGCTCGCCCAGGAGCCGGAGGTGATCCTGCTCGACGAGCCCACGAATCACCTTGATATCAAATATCAAATCGAGCTTATCGAATACCTGAAGGAGTGGTCGCGCGCCGGCGGACATCGCGCCGTAGGCGTGCTGCACGACATAAATCTCGCGATGCGCCTGTCGGAAAATATGCTGATAATGAAAGACGGCGCGGTTGCGGCCGAGGGACGCGCGGGCGAAAAGATCGACTCCGCGATGCTCCGCGACGTATACGGCGTCGATGTGGTGGATTTTATGAGGCGATCCCTCCGCAGGTGGGACGGCATGAAATGATCGTTTCGGAGCGCGGATATATGACGGGAATCATTTCGTTTGTGATGGCTTCGCCATCACAAACGAGTCACGGGAGCTTGGATCTCGCCGTGCGCGGCTCGCAAAGAGCATTTTCCGAGGAATAAATCCCCGGAAAATGCGGAAT
>JAITKI010000087.1 GCA_031278515.1 Oscillospiraceae bacterium
GACTTCGTGGGGAGAGGACGAACGACGGAGCGAGCAAGTTCCCGGCTTTAGCCGGAAACTTGCTTAGCGCAGTCCGTGAGGACGAGACGCACTCCTCCGCAAAAATTCTTTTCGCCTACGGCGAAAAGGACGAAGGGGCGAAAACAGCTACAAACGAAATTATTCAGTCCTAATATTTTCGTTTGTTACGGCCCCGGCCGTGACAAACGAATTGATTTTTACAACTTTCGACTTTTTTTTGCTTTCTATTCGATGTATAATTGGCTCGGGTGTCAGAAAAATTATGGTCCAAAAAAACGCGGAACAAGGAAAGCGAAGGAATCGGAAATGAAGAAAACAACACTTGTCTTATGTGCGGCTATGATGTGCGCGGCGCTGGCGTCCTGCGCGCCCGCCTCGAAAACGAAACAGCCGCCCGCAGACTCCGCTCCGCAGACGGAACAGCCGTCCGCAACCCCCGCCCCGCAGACGGAGCGGCCGACCGGCGGCGAGCAGCCGTCCGACGCTCCGGAAGCCGGTCTGAAAGTCAAAATCACCTTCATGACGCAGGAGTACGACGGCGACAACGTCGTCGAAATTCCCTATTTTGAGTACGACGGCGCGAAAAGTGAGACGCCGGATTCCATCAACCGCGCATATAATCAGGGACTTCAGCGGTGGTACGCCGACTTCACGGAGAGCGCTGCTGAGGGCGAGTTCGTTGAAATACGGTCGTATCCTTTTACGAGCAGGGATTATCTGCAAGTCGTGACCACATACTGCGCGTTCCCCACCTACGGGACGGACGGCGATTTGATAAGCGTCAACTACGACGCCGTCAATGACAAATGGATCTCCCTTTCCGACGCGATGGAGAGCGCCGGGCTTGATAACGAGACAATGTCGCAAAACGCGGGCCGGTTGTTTAAGCCGGAGTTTGACGGTCAGGTTCTCAAGGGTGTCGGCGCGACAGGCTTCCTGATTCATGACGGCGGCGCGGCGGGGAAATACATCCGGTTTCTGCTGGAAATCACCACCGCCAACGAGGGCGGGGATATCTGGAAAGCGTTTTACTCCTACACCCCGGCCCTTGACGAACTGTACCGCATGAACAGCCAATGCCTCTTTGACCCCGCCGAACCGGATCAGATGGAGCCGCCCCTGGCCTATCAGAGGATGGAGAGCGGCGGCGCGCAGCCCGCCGGCTAGACCGCCTGGACACGGCGGGCGCCATGGTGTATAATACGCTTGCCGAACGGACGGTTCCGTTTGCGATTTTCGGAGGTGTGACATGGGGAACGGGGTGAAAAGGCGGTGGGGCGACAGAAGTGACGGGCGTCGTCTGCGCTCGCTGGACGCGTACTACGGTTTCATGCCTCTCATAATGAAATCCCGGAACGACGCTTTCAACTTTTTCTCCGACAGCTTCGAAATCACGGAGATTGACAAATACCTGCGCGAAAAGCGGCTGGCAGGTTCGCAGGGTCTCGGTATTCTCCATCTGTTCCTAGCGGCGTACGTCAGGGTTGTGTGCCGATATCCCGCACTCAACAGGTTTGTGTCCGGGCAGCGGATATATTCGCGCGAGAACATTGAATTTGTGATGTCCGTCAAAAAAGAGATGTCAGCCTCCGCGGGGGAGACGTCGATCAAGGTCTCGTTCAAGCCCTCCGACACGCTCGACGACGTGTACCACAAGATAAACGCCGAGATCGACAAGGTGAGAAAGCAGGCGCGGAGCACACGCACGGACACAGCCGCCCGGGCGCTCATGCGGCTTCCCCGGCTGCTGCTTAAATTCGTGATATTCACTCTCGGAGTATTGGATTATTTCGGCAAGATTCCGCGCCCGCTCATGGACGCCAGCCCGTTCCACGGCTCGATAATCATCACCGACATAGGCTCCATCGGGCTGCCTCCCATCTACCATCACCTGTATAATTTCGGCAATCTGCCCGTTTTCGTCTCGCTCGGCGCCAAGCGAAAAGCGCTGGAGCTGACGCCTGACGGCGGCGTGGAGAGCCGGAAATATCTCGACTACACCGTCGTTCTTGACGAGCGCATCTGTGACGGCTTCTACTTCTCGCAGGCGTACCGCTACCTGAAGAGCATACTGCGCGACCCGCGCCAGCTCGAACATCCCCCCGAGGAAGTGACGCCGGATATAGATTGAAATGCGTTTCGCCCGCCTGCCGGCCGGGCAGACGAAACACGCGCATTATGGTCACGCGTCTCCCGGTTCATTTCGGCGCAAAACAAGTGTAAGCCGGAGCGGGTTTTCGGCGAATCATTGCGTTTGTGATGGCGAAGCCATCACAAACGCAATGATTTTCGGCAAGTTTCACTTGATTTCGACTGTAGAATGCTGTACTATTACCCCGCCAGGGCAAACAGAGCGGGCGCTTCCGCGGAAAGCGCCGACGCGAAAAAGAAGGATGTGTTCAATGGCAAAACAGAAGAGAGTCGCGGCAATCCACGACGTATCGTGTTTCGGCAAATGCTCGCTCACCGTGGCGCTGCCCGTCATCTCCGCCGCGGGGATTGAGGTCAGTTGCATACCGACGGCGATTCTATCGACTCACACGGGCGGATTCACAGGCTATACATATCGCGACCTCACGGACGACATGCTCCCGATAGTCTCGCACTGGCGGGATTTGTCGCTGCGGTTCGACGCGCTGTACACGGGATATCTCGGCTCGCCGGAGCAGCTTAACGTCGTGTCCGAAATTTTCGACGTCCTTGGCGGCGGCGGGGCGTTAGTCGTCGTCGATCCCGTAATGGCGGATAACGGCAGCATGTACCCCTCGTTCCCCCCCGACTTCCCCTCGGGAATGAGGCGGCTGTGCTCCAAAGCGGATGTCGTCGTCCCCAATATGACGGAGGCCCTTATGCTGCTCGACGAGCCATATACGGACGGGCCCTATACCGCGGAGTTCATAGACGGAGTTACCGCCCGTCTCCTCGACCTCGGCCCGCGCCGCGTCGTGCTGACAGGCGCGCACTTTGACACGGAACATCTCGGCGCGGCAATCCGCGAAACCGGCGCCGCCGGCGCTGAGTACATCATGTCGCGGAGGATACCCGGCAGCTACCACGGCACGGGCGACGTGTTCGCCAGCGCCCTGACCGCGGGACTCGTCGGCGGGCTGTCCCTGAAAAAAGCCGCGCGCGTCGCCGTCGATTTCACCGTCGGCAGCATTGAGCGCACGCGCGCGGCCGGCACGGACTCAAGGTTCGGCGTCAACTTCGAGTCGGGCCTTGCGGAATTCATAGTCGCCGTCCTAGCCGGTTGACGCGTGAACGCCGCCGCAAACGGCGCGTCGCGTCCCGTGCCGCTCCCGGCGCCGGTCGGCGGCGGGCAATACTTTCGGCGCCCGGACCGGTTATTACAGATGTTATTTTACAGGAGGATTCAATATGCCAAACGTATTTAAAAAGGCCAATACGCACAGCGCCTTTTCATGGGAAAGTCTCGGAGATATCAAGGAGGGGCGCGGAGATCTCGGAGAGGAGATGCCTGTGGCCGTCTACCGGCTGATGCAGTACACCATGCTCGATATATTGTCCCGCGCGCACGGCGAGGAGCAGGCAAACGAGTATTTCCGGCAGGCCGGGTTTCTCGCCGGTTCGGAGTTTGCTAAAAACGTGCTGACGCTCGACGTGGATTTCAACGCGTTCGTCGCCAACCTTCAAAAGGCCCTGCAAGAGATGAAAATCGGCATCCTCCGCATGGAGGCTTTCGATCCCGAGACCGGCAACCTCGTGCTCACCGTGGGACAAGACCTCGATTGCAGCGGTCTGCCCGTGACAAATGAAACTGTCTGCAACTACGACGAGGGCTTCATCGCGGGGATACTCGAAGCGTACACCGGCGTAAAATACGATGTCCGCGAAGTCGATTGCTGGGCGAATGGCGACAGGGTGTGCCGTTTCAACGGGATCGCCCAGAGGTCTGTATAGCGGTCGAAGTTAAAAGCGTGAAAGGGGGGTGTGCGCGCCGTGAACGCCGTTGCGGAATATCTGTTCGAGTATTTGCGCGCCGTGCTGTTCGACCCCGACCGCGCGCGTCTTGATCTGTCGCGCCTTCCGGAGGATTTTACCGAGCTGGGCAAGGGACTCGAATTTCTGGCGGAGTGCATCGGAGAGGTGCGCGCTTTCTCAAAAGCTCTCGCCAGGGGCGACCTGACCGGTAAGGCGCCGTCCTCCGAAAACGAGATGGCCGCTCCCCTGAAGGCGCTTCACGCCACGCTCCGCCACCTCACATGGCAGACTCAGCAGGTGGCTAAGGGCGACTACAGCCAACGCGTGGACTATCTCGGCGACTTTGCCGAGGCCTTCAACACGATGACGCGGCAGCTCGAGCAGCGGTATAACGCGCTGACAGAGGAGATCGAGCGTTCAAATATAAAGTCGCAAGCGCTCGCGCAGAGCAACGATATATTTGAGCTGGTCACGAAGGAGACGGCGCAATGGATAGCAGTCGTGGATCGCGAGACCGGCGAGTGGCTGTTCATAAATTATCCGATATCGCATATACTCGCCGGCGAGGTATTTATGCCGCAGCTGGAAAAGTGGATGAAAGAGCGTCTCGCGCTCGCGGCGCCTGACGCCGAGTCGCGGGCGGTCGAGGTGGAACTCTCCTTCGGAGAGATGCGGCAGTATTTCGCCGCGATAGTGCGCCCCGTGCTGTGGCGCGACCGCGATTCCGTCGTGTTCGTGCTCACCGACATAAGCGCGGAGCGGGAGCATATCAACGAACTCGAAACGGCGGCTTACCGCGATCCGCTCACAAAGCAGTACAATCGCAACTACGGTATGCGGCTTTTGGAGCAGTGGACTTCCCGGCGCCGCTCGTTCGCCCTGTGCTTTGTCGATATCGACAATCTCAAGTACGTCAACGATAAATACGGGCATCTGGAGGGCGATAAGTACATACTCGAGGTCTCTTCGGCGCTTCGCGGCTTCGCCGCGGATGTCGCCGTGTGCCGTCTCGGCGGCGACGAGTTTATGCTGCTGCTTGATAATTGGACGCAGGAGCGCGCGGAGCGGCGCTGCGGCGAAGTGCGCGCGTCCCTTACGGCGAGAAATTCGGAGCCGGGCGTCCAGTATCTGCGCAGCATGAGCTTCGGGGTTATCGGCGTACAGCCGGATAACGCGCTCACCCCAAGCGAGCTTCTGGCGGCGGCGGACGAGCGGATGTACGCTTTCAAACGCGCGCACAAAATGGAGCGCCCCGGTTCCGCGTAGCGTGAACCGCGCCCTATTCCAGGCGACACGCCCCGGGGCCGCGCCGTTCCCCAACCGCATGGCCCGTTTGAATCATTTCGTTTGTGATGGCTTCGCCCCTTCGTCCTTTTCGCCGCAGGCGAAAATAATTTTTGCGGAGGAGTGCGTCTCGTGCGACGGAGCAAAAATTGTAATATTCCGCATTTTCCGGGGATTCATTCCTCGGAAAATGCTCTTTGCGAGCCGCGCACGGCGAGATCTCATCTCCCGTGAATCGTTTGTGATGGCAAAGCCATCACAAACGAAATTATTCAATTCAATTTAATATTGCAACGTCCGTAATAGTGATGTATAATTTAGGCAGACGGCCATCAGAGGCAGTCCCGGATGTCGCCTTTGTCCCCATATCAAAGGCGACATCCGGGACTGCGGACACGGCGCCGTGTCCGCGCGTAATTTCGGTTTGGACATCGGCGCTTCCTTAGACAAAACTGTGCGGACGCCGCTCGAGCGCGCGGACGCTGCCATTTATTTAACCCGGAGGCTTTCAATGAGAGATTCCGCAAAGCCGGTCATTTTGATCGTTGACGGCAACGTCTCAAACGTCGCCGCGCTGGAAGATATACTGGGCCGTGAGTACAGACTCCTATCGGCCGATACCGAAGCAAAGGCGCTTGAAATGGCGGTAAACGAGCGCCCCGGGCTTATCTTGCTCAACACCGACCCGGCTGCCGGAAGCGGTTATGACGTTCTTCCGATGCTAAAAGAGATAGACGCCACGCGGTATATCCCGGTTGTGGCGATAACGGACTCTGACAGCCCGGAAGACGAAATAAACGGCTTGCTTCTCGGCGCGTCCGGGCATATCGCAAGACCCTTTGACCGCGCTCTTGTGAGCGCGCGCATCGGCGCGCACATCCGCGTGGTCAAGTATATCAGAAGCGTCGAGCGTCTCAGCATGATCGACGCCCTGACGGATATCGCGAACAGGCGCAGCTTTGACGTCAACATCCATGAGGAGTGGCGCAGGATGTTCCGCGACAGGTCGCCTATCAGCCTTCTCATGATAGACGTCGATGATTTCAAGGGCTACAACGACACATACGGGCATCCGCAGGGCGACGTACTGCTCAAGTGTCTCGCGCGTACGTTCACAAAATGTCTGCGGCGCCCGTATGATACTGTGGCGCGTATTGGCGGCGAGGAGTTTGCGGTAACGCTTCCGAACACGGACCTTGTCGGAGCCATGGGCGTTGCGGAGAGCATCCGCGCGGCTGCGGAGGCCATGAGGGTTCCGTGCGCGAACTGCGGGACGGACACCTTCGTGACGGTCAGCATAGGCGTCGCGACGACGATTCCGGGCGAGCGTCACGGCGTCGGAGGCCTGATAGAGCAGGCCGACCGCAACCTCTATTCGGCGAAGACGTCCGGGAAGAACAGGATCTGCGCGTAGGAAGAGCGCTTTTTCCGTCATGGCACGCGCAGATCCACCCTGTACCGTTACGCATTATGACTTCAACATCTGTTTGCGGCTGACTGTCTCTGTATACTCAGGCGGTCGGCTATCATCGCGATGAACTCGCTGTTCGTCGGTTTCCCCTTGATGTTTGAGACGGTGTACCCGAAGAACTTTTGCAGTGTTTCGAGGTCTCCCCTGTCCCACGCCACTTCGATCGCGTGGCGTATGGCGCGCTCAACGCGGCTCGGCGTCGTCGTGAACCGCTTCGCCACAGTGGGATAGAGCATTTTCGTCACGGCGTTTATCGCCTCCATGTCGTTTATCGCGAGTATTATCGCCTCCCGTAAGTACTGGTAGCCCTTTATGTGCGCCGGAACACCGATCTCGTGTATTATGTCCGTCACGATCGCCTCAAGACTCGGTTCCTGCCGTATGCTTCCGGTAATCGTCCGCGCCGCCGGCCGGCGCGCGTCCGTGTGCGCTCTGCCCGACACAACGCGGATGTGCGACATCAGGGACGATATGTCGCACGGTTTTTGAATAAAGTACGACGCGCCGAGACTTGACGCCTCCGCGAGCGTGTGCTCGCTCGCGAAACCGGACACGATGATCACGGCCGGTCTCTCTCTTTCAGGCATGTCGTTGAGCTTTGCTATGAGTGTAAGTCCGTCTATCCCCGACAGAATGATATCCGTCAGCAATACGTCGGCTTTCTGCGATTTCGCCAGCGAAAGCGCCGCCTCGCCGTCGCCAGTCCTGCCCACGACCTCGAAGTCCCCTTCCGAGTTGAGCCTGTCTGTAAGTAACGCGCTGAATTCCTCGCCCGCGTCCGCCACAATCACTCTTGTCTTCGCATCCATTGTATTCCCCTCCGTATAATAAAAATTTTGTCTCATCCAATCGGGCCATATGCCGGAGTCAATCTCTCAAATCGTCTCCCACGCCCTTTATATTCCTAAATTAACATAATAAAAAATTGCTTTCAAGTGGAATTTAGCATGTTTTTGCAATAATTTCCCGGTTCCCCGATTTACCGTACAACCGGCCCTATATTGTCTAATTATCTCTCCCTCCGTCAAATCGAATCGCCCCGCGCGCGACCTCTTTATTATGCGTTTTAGATCAAAAAATAATATCCTTAAATGAGAAATAATTTTCGTCACATCACCCCGGCTTTTTTAATTTTTCATGGACATATTAATCCGTGCGGGCAAAAGGGGGGTGAAAAATTGGCAAATTTTGATTATGTTAATTTGCAGACACAGAGAAAAAAACCGGTCGGCGCGGGACCGGTAAGGACGGCGCTGAGGGCCGTTGCGTCCGTCGCGCTCGGCGCCGCGGCGCTGGCGGTATTTCCGTCCGCGGCGCGGGCGGCGTCTGTTCGCGACGGCGCGGAACTCATCCCGATGGGAGACGCGGTGGGACTTAGCATCTCATGCGACGGCGTTGTGGTGACGGCGACACAGACCGAAAACGGCGCGTCGAGTTCCCCGGCGCAGACTGCGGGCATCAGGCCCGGCGATGTGATAATCCGGGTCGGCGATACGTCGGTTCGCTCCGGCGACGACTTGAGGAGAGCGCTCGACGCGCTAAACGGCGCGCCTGTCGATGTGCGCGTCACCCGAGGAGGACGTGAGGCGACTTACACCGTCACGCCGCGCCTTGAGCCGGACGGCTCGTACAGGCTCGGCCTGGTCGTGCGGGATATGCTCACCGGAATAGGCACGCTCACGTTCTATGATCCCGAATCCGGCGTTTTCGGAGCGCTCGGTCACTCGGCGGGCGATTCCGATACGGGCGTCATCCTTCCGCTGCGCGACGGCGTGATAGCGAACACATCCATCGTGGGAGTCGTGCGCGGGCAGGCCGCCGCTCCGGGTCAACTTCAGGGCTCGTTCGACGCGTCCGGGGCGATAGGCCGCCTCAACGCCAACACCGAGCGCGGTATTTTCGGTATACTGAGCGACGCCGGGACCGCGCGGGGCAGACAACCTCTGCCCGCCGGAGCGGCGAGGGAGATAAAACCCGGTCCGGCCTCTATACTCTGCACCGTATCGGGCAGCGACGTGCGCGAATACGCGGTCGAAATAACGCGCGTGTATTCCGGCGCCGGAAACACGGAGCGCGGAATGATGCTGTCGGTGAGCGATCCCGGACTGATTGAGCTGACGGGCGGCATTGTTCAAGGGATGAGCGGCAGCCCGATTCTCCAGGACGGAAAGCTCATCGGCGCGGTGACGCACGTCCTCGTCGGCGACCCGACGAAGGGCTACGGCATATCTATCGAGAGTATGCTCGCCGCGTCCGAAGCCGCCGGCGCGGCGCTCACAACGCGCGGCGCGGCCTGACGTGGCGTAGGACGCGCAAAAACGCGGCGGACAAGCGCGATTAAAATCGCATCCGCCGCGTCCTCTTTTTAGGCGTCCGCCCGGCCATTGCGGGGAAGGCCCCCGCGCGCGGTATGTCCGCCGCGGACGAACTCACTCCCGCGCGCGGCGGGATTTGAAAAACTCCCTCATAAGTTCGGCGCACTCGTCCTCCATTATACCTCCGGTAACGGACGTGCGGCACCCGTAATTTTCCATAAACAGATTTATAACGCTTCCGCAGGAACCTGACTCCGGCTCGCGCGCTCCGTAGTAAAGTCCCGCCATGCGCGCGTTCATAACGGCGCCCGCGCACATGGGGCAGGGCTCCAGCGTCACATACATCCGGCAGTCTGTCAACCGCCAGTCGCCGATACTCCGGCACGCCTCGTCTATCGCCAGTATCTCGGCGTGCGCCGTCGCGCTGCGCAATTCCTCGCGCCTGTTGCGTCCGCGCCCCACGACGCGCCCGTTCCCGTCCACTATGACGCATCCTACAGGCGTCTCCCCGTCGCGCCCCGCCTCTCGCGCGAGCCGGAGCGCGAGCGACATGTATCCCTCGTGCTCCGTCACCGCTCCCTCTTCCCGCGCATATACCGCTCGATATCGCGCCTGTCTTTGTCATCCAACCCGTGTTCTCCCGCCAGCGATTCGATATGATGCGTAAGTTCGTGCAGCAGCAGCTTTTTCAGCCGCTCCTTCATCTCGGCGCGCCCCAACTGCGGATAAATCGCGCAAATTGAGCCGTAGTATATGACGATATACCTGCCCATGCCGTCGTGGCGGTACTCCCCCAGCACACACAGTCCGTCCGCCGCGTGGTTTTTTGCGTCCGGCAGCAAATTGACGCCGCCGTTAAGCTCGCCG
Organism: Oscillospiraceae bacterium; assembly: GCA_031278515.1. GTDB lineage: Bacteria > Bacillota > Clostridia > Oscillospirales > Oscillospiraceae > JAISBX01. The sequence goes on from JAITKI010000087.1 coordinate 9,901, forward strand.
TACAGTTCCGGCGGTATTTCGCACGCCGCCTCGTCCAGAAGCGCGCTTATTTCATCAATTGTAAACACCGCCGCTACCTCGACTGTAATTCTCCGGACGCGCGCGCCGCCTCCGTAACGCGTACATTCTACTACCGAGGCGCCGATATTTCAAGCCCTCGCGCGCCGCGAGAATCGCCGAATAATTTCGTTTGTGATGGCTTCGCCATCACAAACGAGTCACGGGAGGGTTGGATCTCGCCGTGCGCGGCTCGCAAAGAGCATTTTCCGAGGAATAAATCCCCGGAAAATACGAAATGTGACAAATTTTGCTCCGTTATATAGGGGTCCCCGCGAAGTCGAATGACTTCGTGGGGAGAGGACGAACGACGGAGCGAGCAAGTTCCCGGCTTTAGCCGGAAACTTGCTTAGCGCAGTCCGTGAGGACGAGACGCACTCCTTGTGTAAAAATCCTTTTCGCCTACGCAGAAAAGGACGGGAGAGCGAAAATCGCTACAAACGAAAATATTCAAGACGGAGGAGCATTGACGGAGATGGAAACAGTAATGTCTAACAAGCTTTGCGCCAGAGAGTTGGGCTTCAGGGCGCTCAACGACGCCGTGCGCGGACTCACGGGCGAGATCTGCATAGGGGACTGCTTCGGGGAGCGGTATATAGGCGCGTCGGCCACGGGCAAGACTATTATCATAAACGGCACGCCCGGCAACGCGCTCGGAGCGTACCTCGACGGTGCGGACATCGTCGTCAACGGGAACGCGCAGGACGCCGTGGGGGATACGATGAACGACGGGCGCATCGTCGTGCACGGTTCCGCCGGCGACGCCCTCGGGTACGGTATGCGCGGCGGCGTCATATATGTACGCGATAATTCCGGTTATCGCACCGGAATCCACATGAAGCAGTATATGGACAAGCGCCCCGTTATAATGGTGGGCGGTTCGGCGGGCAGTTTTCTGGGCGAATACATCGCGGGCGGCCTTATCATCGTACTCGGGATAGGCGCCGGAGGCGCGCCGCCTGTCGGCAGATTTACGGGAACGGGTATGCACGGCGGCGCCATATTTTTGCGCTGTGACGGCGCGCCGGACGATCTCCCCGAACAGGTCGCCTGCGCCGCCGCGACGCCTGAGGATAAGCGACGGATTGAGCGGTACGTCCGCGAGTTTTCGGAGATATTCGGCCTCGACGCCGATGAATTGCTGGAGAGCAGCTTCTTTGTTCTGACGCCCAACGCCAGCAATCCATATAAGCAGCTGTACACGGCGAACTGAGCGAATCCGGGTGCCGCGCGATTCGCTGCGGCGAAACCGCGATAGCCCGGATTATTTCCGGCAGAATATTTTCGTTTGCGGCGGTTTTCGCTCTCCCGTCCTTTTCGGCGCAGGCGAAAAGAATTTTTGCGCAGGAGTGCGTGAAGTCCTTCGACTTCGCGGGGACCCCTATATAACGATGCAAAAATTGTTATATTCCGCATTTTCCGGGGATTTATTCCTCGGAAAATGCTCTTTGCGAGCCGCGCGC
>JAITKI010000157.1 GCA_031278515.1 Oscillospiraceae bacterium
TGATAAATTTCGCTCGTAGGTCGAATTCACCGGTAACGACGGGCTTTTTGTCGGTTTTTTGACGAATGTCAGTGACTGCGCGAGGACGCAAAACACCGGCGCAGAGAACTGGTTAAAAATGTATAGGTTTTGCAACAGCGTTCAGCCCGGGCTGAATAAATCGCGGAAAAACACTGGCGATAACCACCCAAAACAAGACGCAGCCATCATTGCGGCGCCGCCGGCGTCACTGCGGACGCCTTACCGTTAATTTACCTGAAATCATTCTTGCAGTTATGGACGCACTCACTCCACGAGGCCGTACTTTGTCTTGATTCTGTCGAGCTTTTCGAGCATGGGGCGCGATGCGAACCAGAGGAAGAATACGGTGGCGGCGGCGTGTACGAGATCGAACGGAAACCCGGAAATATACGCCGGCAGGAGCATTCGCAAGGTCGGGTTCGGCTGGTATATTATGACGTAAGCCGGATTCATTATGCCGCCGTATATGACCATCGTCGCGAGTCCGCCGAAGATACACAGCGGCAGTCTGCTCCTGCGCAGAAGTCCTTTGCGGAACAGCACGCCGGATACAAAGCCGATGACACCCATCGCAAACATCTGCCACGGCGTCCATGGCCCCTGACCAAACATGATGTTCGACGTCAGCATCGTGACCGCCCCGACGAGAAAGCCAGTTTCGCCGCCGAACGCCACGCCCGCTATGATGACCGTCGCCGTCACCGGCTTAAACTGCGGGAGCATGAAGAACGCGCCGCGCCCCGCGACTCCGATGGCGCATAGCGCCGAGATTATCACGAGCTCGCGCGCCTTAGGCTTGCGCGACTCAAACACGAGGGCGAACGGCAGCATCGTCTCCAGGATGATCATCAGCGCGATGAAGTAATACTTCCTGTCGCCGAGATAAAAAATGCCGGCGTAGATGGTCAAGGGAACGGCCAGCAGGATCATAGCCGCCGCCGCCACCGTCCGGCGCGGCAGCTTGCGCCGCCCGACCGGCGTCTGATCGCCGGTGATAGGGCGCTCGTACTTTCGGCTGACAGACAGCGCGAGCATAAAAAGCGACGCCAGCAGAGACGCGTACAGGATGACTGTGCCTTCCGCGCCGCCCCACGTCAGCGGCGGGAGATCAGGCTCGGCGAATGATATATACGCCAGCGCGAGCGATATGAGACCGAACACTCCGCCGGCGATCTTGCGCCACAACGCGAGCTTTGCCGGCTCGCCGCCCGCCGTCTCCGCGCCGCCCGACAAGTCCTTTTCGGGTTCGTACGGCGCGTCGCCGCCCTCCGGCTGACTCGGCGGCGCGACAGGCGTCCCGCCGAGGGCCCCGATTATGTCGTTGGCAGTCACTGCGTTCATCAGGAGTCCGCGCGACATGCGGTTTGCAGCCGTCGTGTAGAAACTGTTGCCGGAGAAGAAATCCGTCGGCGCGCCGTCCGACACTATGGCGCCGTCAAAGAACAGCGCGCAGCGGTCGGCGTGCTCCGCGCAGAACTCGACGTCGTGGCTGACCATTATGACCGTCGCGCCCGCCCGCGTCAGATTTTTTAAGATTCCTGCAAAAATCTGCTTAAACTCCGCGTCCAGACCCTTAGTAGGTTCGTCGAGCAGCAGTATACGTGGACGCAGGAGCAGCACCTTGGCGAGGGCGGCGCGCTGCTGTTCCCCTCCGGACAGGTCATACGGGTGACGGGACAGCAGAAAATCGACGCGGCATAGGCGCGCGATGAGCGCGATTTGGCGCTCGCGCTCATCATGGGTCAAGCGTTCCTGCTTGATAATTTCGAGCAAGTCCTCGCCGACCGTTTTTTTGACGAAGAGTGTCTGCGGGTTTTGCGGCAGTGCGCCCAGCGGGCCGCGAAAGGGGTTTCCGAGCGACGCGAGTTCCCTGCCCTCAACGTACACCTTTCCGCGGTACGGCTTGTTGATGCCGGAGATGAGCGACAGCGCCGTCGTCTTGCCGGCGCCGTTCCCGCCGAGGATGGCCGTAACCTCTCCGGCGTTCACGCTGAATGTCAGCCCCTTTACGACGTCCGGCGCGTCCTTTTCGTACTTAAACCAAACGTCGTCGAAGCAAACCGCGCTAAGTCGCGCCTTGCCGCTTTGCGGCAAGGCGCGCTCGATCCGTTGCTTCTCCTCTCCGGTTCGGAACGCTCCGCCGGTTCCTCCCCCCCCACCCATTTCCTTGATTTGTCTTTCGAGCCACCCGGCGCCGTCGCGGACCGTCACGGGACACGGAAAGTCGTTTTGAACCGCGTGCCAGACGCGGATCGGCGTCGGCAGCGCCAAAAAAGTACCGAGCGGGAGGATGTCGCGCAGCGCCGACGCGGAGCCGCCGTTTCCTGCGTTCAACCTGCCGCCGTCCAGCGTCAGCCGCGCGGCGAGGCGCCCGCCGTCCATCACCAGCGCGCGGTCACACATGGGAAACACTTCTTCCAACCTGTGTTCCGTAATGATAACCGTAGTGCCGAGTTCCCTGTTTATCCTGCCTACCGTGGCCAGAAAGTCTGACGCGGCTATCGGATCGAGCTGGCTAGTGGGCTCGTCCAGAATGAGAACGGACGGCTGCATAGCCATTACGGACGCCAGATTGAGAAGCTGCTTCTGGCCGCCGGAGAGCTCGGTGACCTTTTTGTAAAACCATGTCTGAATGCCGAAAAAAGACGCCATCTCCGCCACGCGCAGACGTATCTCCGGCGTACTGTAACCGAGACTTTCAAGGCCAAACGCGAGTTCATGCCATACCTTATCGGTTACTATCTGGTTGTCCGGACTTTGCATGACGAAGCCTATCCTCGCGCTCTGCTCGCGCGGGGGAGTGTCGTCAAGAGGAGCCCCCTCAAACAAGATGGAGCCGCGCCTGTCGCCGTGCGGCGCGAGAGCGGGCTTGAGATGCCGCAGGAGTGTCGATTTGCCGCATCCGGAGGGTCCGCAGACGGCGACGAACTCGCCGCGTTCCACGGAGAAGTCCAGCTCACAAAGCGCGTCCTCCGTCCGCTCAGGGTAGCGGAAACTCAGGCTGCGGACTGCAAAGCTCTCCATTTTCGATCCTCCAGGATATTTATAGCCATGGGCATCGCGCACAGGGCGAGATATGCCGCCATGACGCCGACGGGCGCGGCGCCCGCCGGCGCGCCTTTTACGGATGGATAGTACCGCCAGTACAACTGCCCTGCCGCCGCGCCGGCGGCGACGGCGGCGGAACACAGCGCTATGAACGCCAGCGCATTCCTGTCGCGCCTGTCGAAACGGTATATGGAGAACGCCGTCCTGCCCGGGAGACCGTACCCGCGGCTCTTCATGCTGTCCGCGGTCTCGATGGAATTCTCCAGCGTCCACGTCACCATGATAGACAGTATCGTTATGCCGTTGCGCGCCCTAGTCAGAATGCCGCCGCTCGACGCGTCGCGGCCGACGCACCGCTGCGCGTCGGATACAGCCCTGATCTGCGCCATGAATTTGGGCGCGAATCGCAGCGTCATTGACAGCACGAGCGACAGCGCCGGTATGATCCGCCCGAACAGATACACAAATTTGTCGGAAGTCATAACCGCGCTGTAGCAGTTGAACCACGAGACGACCGCGACGATAGTAGCGGCCGCCGACACGCCGTATAGGATGGACTCCAGCGTGAGGGGATTTCCGTTCGGCAGATACGCCAGCGTAGTCGTTCCCTCATGGCTGAACGCGGGATTGAGAAGCGCCGCGAATACGAACATCGGCAGCATATACACAAGCTGAAATCGCACCGCGCGTCCGCCGCTGAGGTATACGCTGTAGCAAATCCCGCACGCGAGCGAGAGCAACAGGCACACCGGATGGCGGAGCATCATAGCGGCGCCTATGACGGCGGCGAAATAAAGAAAATTGACGGCGGGGTGAAAGCTCGAAAAGGCATCCGCGTTCATCATATATGTGACCATGCCTTTCGTTTTATTACGCAAAACAGTCCAACGCCGCGCGGCTTACCGCGCCTTCCGCTCGCATCAAACGGACTCGCGGGGATACTTCTCCGCTTGCCGCGAGTCCGTTTATTTCCGATGCGAAACGACAATGAAAAGGCACGGCCGTTCCGCGCGCGTTTTGAATCTTAGCCGCCCACCGCGTAATAACCTCCAACGTCAACGCCGAGGCTGCACGTGTACACCCACTCCACGACATCGCCGTCTTTCAGCCGGTAGCGCGAGCATCCGTAATTAGGGAACCAGTCGTTCACCTTGTACATCCAGCCGGACAGCTCGCCGCAGTCAAATTCATAGAGATTATTTATTCCCTCGATGTACGCGGAATTGTACATGGGCGTGTCCATAAATTCCATATGGATACCGGCGCGCCTCATCTCCCGTCTCAGCACGTCGAAGACGCTCTCTCCCTCATAAAACGTCACCGGCGTGACAGGAAATATGACGCCGTCCGGGGGGACAAGTTCGACCTTTTCGGGGTCAAGCCAGTCTATATTGTCGAGAATCGCGTCGCAGCGCACGGACAGCGTACAGGTGAGAGACGTGTCGGATATGACGGCGTCCTGCGGCTCCATGGGCGCCGGCCGCCCCTCCGGCACGGGGTCCGTCATGTATCTGTCCTTGCCCGTCCCGGGATCTATCTGCATACCCTGCTCCGCCGAATAGTCCGCGTCGCCGACGGGGGACGGCGCGGCGGACTGTTCGGCGGCCAGGGCCGCGGCCAGCGCCTGCTTCTCGTCCGCAGTCATCGGGCGTCCGCTCTCGGAGCCGGGCGGAGCCGCAGAGGAAACCGTTCCGGAATCGCCCGCGTCAGGCGCGGACGCGCCGTCAGACTCGAGAGACGGCGCGTTTGCGCCCGCTCCCGTGCCTGAAAACGCGGACTGCGACGGCTCGCCGTCGGACGGAGAGACATTTTCGGAAACATAGCCGTCCGCGTCCGCCGGAGACGAGACGCCGTCCTCCGGCCTCGCGGCGGAGACCGCCGATTCCGCGTCCGGCGCCGGACGTCCGACGCTCCAGCCGCGCAAACCCGGCGCGCCGCCGCCATACCAGAAAGTGAACGCCAGCGCCGCCACGATTAGCGCCGGCGCTATTATCTTCCACTTGTGCTTTCTCATCGGACGGCGCGCTCCTACAGAAGGTTGGCGGCGTCGAGCAGATTGAACAGCATCTGCGCGACCTCAGCGCGCAGGATATTGTCGAGCGGGCGTATGTCCATCCCGTCGGATGTCATAATCTCCTCGCGGTAACAGAACGCGAGATATTCGCGCGCCCAATCCGCGCACTTTACATAGTCGTCAAACTGAGAGAGAGCGCCGCGCGTCTGGGCGGGTTCCATGTCCGTGTCCATGCCGCACAACGCGGCCGCGCGCGCTATCATAGCGGCCGCCTCCTGACGCTTAATGGTTCCGCCGGGGTTAAACGTCGTGGCCGAAAAGCCATTGATGATCTCATAGAAATACGCCGTGGCAACGGGTTTTGCGTACCACTCCGAGGCGGGTACGTCGTCGAACACCGACGCCGTTTTCTCCGGGAGGCCTAGGCCTCGCGTCACTATCGCGGCGAACTGCGCGCGCGTCATTGTCGCGTCGGGCGCAAACTTGGAGTCGTCTCCCACGCCTTCGATTATGCCGCGCGCCGCGAGGGCGTTTACCGCCATAAGGTTTTTATGCGCGTACATGTCGTCAAACTCCGCGCCGGGCGAGGTTATGGGAACCTGCCTCACGTCCGCGTGCTTGCCGGGCAGACCCGTTCCGCGGCCGGGGCCGGCCGCCGCGCCGCCGCCCGTTGTTTTGAGCGCGTCGGTCATACGGTAGAGCGACGGCATACCGTCACGCGCGCGCTGAACCGCTATGAGCGCGTACAGCGCCTGCTCCGTCGCCATCTGGTTGTTCCCGTCTCCCGACGCGGTGTGCGAGAAGCCGCTGCCCGGCAAATAGTACGTCATGAGATTGTCGAGGAGTGATCCGCCTTTTTTGACAAAACGCGGATCGTCAAGCGGTATTCCGAGCTCGCACAGCGCCACTATCATCTGGACGACGCTTTCCGAGTTCGACGTCCCCCAGCTGGAGTACCCGCCGCCGTCGTCCTGCTTTTCCGACATCACGGCGAGCGCCTCCTCAGTGACGCGTTTGACGTCGGCCCTGTGCTGATATTTGGCGAGCGCCTGGAGCGCCATGCCCGTTATGTCGGGATCCGCCGAAGACGCGGCGGGCGCGGACGACGTCCCCCCGAACAGCGAGAAGCCTCCGTCGGGCAACTGGCACTCCAGTATGCGGTCGATATACATGTCGCGTGTCGCCTGCGTCGCCGCGTCCGGATTGTGCGGTATTTCGTAATTGCCGGTGTCGAGCGATATGAGCGCCCAGATGGGGCCGTTCAGCCCCTGCCATATCGTCTTCTCATAATCTCCGAGCGGCGTCAGCAGATTATACCCGGCGACGTCGGAGGGATCTTTCCCTATCGCGGTCAGGGCGAGTATGACTCGCGAATACTCCGTGTACTTTTTGTTATGCAAAACTCCGCCGCACGCTTCGACGTACTCCTCCACGGCGGCGTAGTAGTCGCCGTAATACGTCTCCGGAACGTCGTACCCGCTGCGGGCAAGCTCCATGACGGCCCATTCGCCGCCAACCGAACCGACCTGCGGCGATTTTATCGTCCTGTATACATACTCCGCCGTGTCGCGTATCGCCTCATCGAGCGCCGCGTCCGAGACGGCGCTCGACGGAACGCTAAACGACGGCAATATGCTCAGGCACAGCGCGAATGTCAGGACTGCTTTGGTCACACGTTTCATCGTATGCTCTCCCGTTAAGTTTTCTGCGATGTCCGCCCGCGCGAAAAAGCCGCGGCGAACGTCGCGAATACTGTTCGCCGCGGCTTCAGACGTCGCCTGACGACTGAATTGAAAGCGGTGAGCCGCCATGCCGCAGCGGAAACAGCACCGTAATAGTACCACGTCCGCGCGGGCATTGTCAACAATTTAGCGTGCCGCCATGCCGCTTGCTATCAACCTTTTTCAGCGCTCTGTGTCTTCAGCGCGTTGTCGGCGGCCTCTCTGAACTGCTCGTAGGCGACCGTAGCCCCGCTGACAGCGTCCACGGACGCCAGTTTTCCCTTGCTTATGAACTGGTCGGCGTATGACTTCATAGCCTCGACGGCAAGCTGCGCCTGAGCGTATAACTCGCTGTTCGTTATGACTCCGTTCTCCTTGCCGTAATTTTCATCCTTGATCGTGCCGTCGGCCTGCCATGTCACATACTTGCAGTCCGACACTTTTTTGTTCTCTACTGTTATCGTGATCTCGCCGTACGCGCCGTATTCGTCCTTGCCGCTTGTTCCCGTGTACACTCCGTCCTTATAGCCTCCGAGTCCGCATCCCGCGAGCGCGGTTGTAATTGACAGGCACAGCGCCGCCGCCACAAAAGCTCTTTTCATAAAATCTTGTTTCCTTTCAATCCGGTGTTCGGTGTCCGGCGTATTTATTCTGCACAAATATTCAAAATATATTTATCAAATGTATTTCAAAAAAACACTTGACAACGCGCCGGAATGGAGTTATCATATCGCTTGTTTACAAATTGTAAACAGTAGTAATCAATATGACTCCAATTTAGTTAATAATGTAAACAGTATCGAGGTAATTATTACAATGCGCCACATCATCAAAGGGTTTCCCGCCAATATTCTTGCTGTCGCGTCGCGTTCGGGAGCGCGTATCGCGGCGTTTTTCTCCGCCATCGCGAAATCCGCCGCGCGCGTCCCCGCGGGCGCGATTAAAATCCCGGCGTGTTTGAGCGCCGTTTGCGCTGTGGCGGTTTCGGTCGGGCTCATAATGAACTCCATGATCTGCTACGCCATATACGTAGGCGGCGAGCCCGTAGGTTCCGTGGACAGCGTGACGCAAGCCGACGCCGTCATCGGCGGCGCGCGGCGCAGATTGGCGGAGATACTGGGATACGAGTACGCGTTTAAGACCGTCGTCTCCGTGCTGCCCGATTTTGGCGCGGCGGGAAGCGCGCCTGATGAGTTGGAACACGCCATCCTCCTGAGCGCGGGCGACGTCGAGTCGGCGTACGCGCTTGAAATCGACGGCGAGGTCGTCGGCGCGGCTGACGACAGCGAGACGCTGCGGCTGCTCTTGCAGGGTATTCGGGACAAATACTCAACGGGCGACACCGTCTCGGCGCGCTTCGCGGAGTCTGTGTCAATCTCGCGCAGGTATGTGGGCGCCGACATCCCGCGCGACGCAGACGCAATCAGGGCCGTCATTGAGCCGGGCGGCGGCAGGCTTACAATCAGGTGTCTGGAGCGCTCCTCGGCGGCGGAAGAACTCCCGTTCGCAACCGAGTACTACGAAGACGATACCGTGTATGTCGGCGAGGGCGGCGTCGTGTCGGAGGGAAAAAACGGCCTGGCGCTCGTCACGACGGAGCGCGCGCTGATAAACGGCAAGCTCGTGTCCGAGAGCGTGACCGACAGGACGGTGGTGACCGAACCACTGCCGGAGCGCGTCGCCGTGGGCGCAAAGGAGCGTCCGCCTACCGCGTCGTACGGCGAATACGTGTGGCCCTCCGACGGAAAGATCTCGTCGTACTTCGGATACAGGGTGACGTCGGTGGGGTCGTCAAATCACCAGGGCGTCGATATAGCGGGCAAGCTCGGGCAGGATATATGGGCGTCCGACGGCGGAGAAGTGATATACGCCGGAAACAAATACTCCGGTTACGGGCAGATCGTGCAGATTTTGCACGATAACGGCGACGTCACATACTACGCGCATTGCAGCAAACTGCTCGTCGCGCAAGGTGAGCGCGTCGCGCGCGGTCAGACGATAGCGCTCATGGGACGCACCGGCGTCGCAAGCGGCGTACACTGCCATTTCGAACTCCGTGTTGACGGCGCGCCGGTTGATCCTCTGAATTACGTGACGCCATAATTCCCGGCGCCGTTTTTGAAATCTCCTCCCGCTTCGCGTTCACGGGAAAATATGTTTCCGCCGTTTGAATCAATCGCCACAGTCAGCGGCAGCCCCTCCACGATGAGCCGCTTTACAGACTCGCAGCCGAGCTCGCCGTAGGCGACCTCCTCGGCGGCCGTTATGTGGCGCGCTATGAGAGCGCCCGCGCCACCCACGGCGCACAGATACACGGCGCGGTTGCGGATGATGGCAAGGCGCACATCCTCTGAGCGTTCGCCCTTGCCTATCGTGGCGGCAAGTCCCATGTCGTACAGTCCGGGAGCAAACGCGTCCATCCGCCCGGACGTAGTCGGTCCGCACGAGCCGACCGCCCACTTCCCCCGCGCCGGCGTGGGACCCGCGTAGTATATAACGGCGCCGCGCACATCAAACGGCAGCGCGCCTCCGCCGTCGAGACATCGGAACATCGCCTTATGCGCGGCGTCGCGCGCCGTATATACAACGCCGCTGACGACCGCCCTGTCCCCCGCCCGCAGTTCCGCCGCGCGGTCGCGCAGTTCCTCTGTCCGCAATTCAACCGTTCTCTGAGGCGTCTTCACAATCGCGTTCCCCCCCGCCGGCGTCCTCAATCAGGGCGTCGGTGCGCTCGTTAAGCCTCTCCTGTTCCTCCGACACCGCCGCTCGGAGGTCGTCAAAGTGTTTTCCGAGCTTATCGAACACCGTGGACATGAGCGCCGCGGAGTCGCCCGCCCTGCCCAATTCCGCGCGCACGCGCTCGGCAGTCTCCGCTATGTCCGAGCGCATACCTGAATACATGTGCTTTATCTCGCTTATTCTGCGCAGCGCACCGTCGAACGCGCTGTTTCCGGCCTCGCGCGCGCGCTGCCGCGCCGCCCTGAGCTCCTCCCTCAATTTTGCGTCCCGCTCGCCGCACGCCATGATTTCGGCGCGCAAACTGTCCGCGTCGGCGCTCAGCGTCCGCAGCTCGGCCTCCAGCCGTTCCGCGGTCTCCCTGTGTCTATCGCGCTCGCCCGACAGTTCCTTGATGTAGCTCACCACATCGCGCCTGTTGAAACCGCCCAAAATCTCGCGTCTGAATCGCCTTATATCTCCCAGCATACCCCTCGCGCTCCTCTCTTTTGCCGCGTTTTCGCGCGGCGCCGGATTAATATCGGTATCACTGTCGTCCGCCGCGGCAAGCGGTCATTCCGCCTACGCCGCATCCCCCCTCTCGCCCTCCGCGTCCGCTTCGCCGGCTGCGGTATGGAAGTCCGCGTACGACAGCGGCCCGCCGCAGACGGGATGTTTTTCCGCGTTCCACGTATATCCAAGCCCCCGCATCTCCGCGTCGTTTCGCAGGAAGGCTGTCTCTATCCCGCTCAGATCGCTCATCGACGCGTCCACGTGGTAGTAGTCGCCGTTTATGTGTACAATGTTCCACGCGTGCGCGTAGTAATCGAGCTCGCCGAGCACGACCTCGCACTCGAGACCGAGCTCATCGCACAGCGCCTTATAAGCCATTGCGTACCCCTCTCCGATCGCCGTTCCGTACACCAGCGCCCCGTACGCCGTGGCGTTAAAATTTTGCGTGCTGTACTGCCCGATGCGCGCCGCGTCGGCGTCATACTCCGCCGAGTCTATGAGTCCGCCGAGCAGTGCCAGCAATATGGCGCCGTCGCTGTCCCCGCTGACCGCCTCGGCGATGTTCCGCGCCGCGCGCACGAGCCCCGCCGTATACGTCAGCAATATATTCGGCGTGTTGCGCTGGCCCAGCGTGATCTCGACTATCCGCTCGCTGCCGTGGTCGGGGAACACCTCCACATCCGCCACGGGCAGCATGACTACCTCCAGCGGATTGTCGTAATATATCTCCTCGATATATCCGCGTATATCGTCGCCGGTGATGTCCCCGAGGCGCGTGTTTATGACGGCGCGCTCACTGTAGCGGCTCATTATTTCGAGGAGTTCCGAGCGGAGAAATCTCTGTGACGACGCCGTGACCATTCCGTCAAGCTGCTGTTTTGTGCGCTTATAATTCACATTTACCTCCGCCTCGTAGTAAGACACGATCTTCGCCACGCTCCAGATCATATCCGATACGGTGTACGCGCCTGTCGGCGTATCGCGCGATACCTCGTCGCACGCCCGGGCAAGATCGGCGTCGATGTCGCCGTCGTAGCTGTATATGCTTATGACGCCCGCCGTCTCGTGCGCCATTACGAGATCGAGTACGGCGTCCCGAAGCTCGTCGTAATTGCGCGCCTCGACGCTGCGCGCGAGCGTCTCGGATTTTGCGACGCCGGCGTGCGCGGACACTATCAGCTCTTCGCTCTCGAGAATGGACGCGCAACCGGGACACAGCGCGCCCATCGCGGACGCCAGCAGAAGCGCCGCCGCGCGTCTCACTCCCGGACGACGTCCGCTCCGGAGACGGACGCGCCGATATCCGCTAATCACCTCGCGCACCCCGCTTTCACGCCGCGCCGCGAAACGCGCTCAATTGATTTCCAGGGACAACTGGCGCTCCTCGCGGTCGCCCTCGCGCAGCGCGGCGCCGGCGGCCGGTATGCTCCTCACCCTGTAACGCTTTGTGTCGGCTATCGGCGTATCACCGGCAGGGAGAACCCCGACGAGCTTCTGGCCCTTCCTCAGCGCCATCACGGACACGCCCTGCGTCGTACGCGTCGCCTTGGGCGCAACCAGCGCCGTGCTTATAATTATCGCGCGCTCATCGCTGGAATATACGGCAATTTCAAAATCGCTTTTGACCTCGACAAACGCCGCCGCGGGACTCCTGTCGGAATACGCGCCCGTCAGCTTTTTGCGGTTTGTCTTTGTGACGTACGCCGACAGATCTATGCGCGCCGCCTTCCCGTTTTCGAAGAAGATTATTATACTGCCCGCGTAATCGCCCGGATTGAGCGCGTAAACGACACTCTCACCCTCGTCCATATTGAGGAACGCGGGCAGGAATGCGCCGAGAGCCGAGGCCTTTGTATCCTCAAAGTCGCTCACGCGCGTCTTGTACACCCGGTGCATATCCGTAAACACCAGAAGCTCGCCGCGGTTGTGCGATTCCATAGTCAAAAACGGCCCGTCCGACTCCTTGTACTTCTGCTCGCCGCCCATGCGCAGTGACAGCGGAGTTATCTTCTTGAAATATCCCTCGCGCGACAGAAACAGGTTGACGGGGTAGTCCGGGACGTCGTCGTCCTCATCGGGAACGGCGGCGATATCGTCATATACGACATCGGTGCGTCTCTCGGCGCCGTACTTTTTTATCACGTCCCTCAGCTCGCCGATTATTATGTCCTTGACGCGCCGCGGATTGTCCAGTATATCCCGCAGGTCGCCTATCTCAGTCTCCAGCCGCTCCGTCTCCTGAGTGCGCTTTATGATGTATTCCTTGTTTATGTTGCGCAGCTTTATTTCCGCCACATACTCCGCCTGAGTCTCGTCTATGCCGAATCCTATCATCAGATTCGGAACGACCTCCGACTCCTCGTCCGTGCCTCGGATGATGGCTATGGCCCTGTCGATGTCGAGTAATATCTTCCCCAGGCCGCGCAGCAGATGAAGCTTTTCGTGTTTTTTCTCCATCTCGTGGTATACTCGGCGCTTGACACATTCAGTGCGCCACGCGCTCCATTCGGTCAGTATCTCCCGCACGCCCATAACGCGCGGCATACCGGCGACGAGTATGTTGAAGTTACACGAAAAGCTGTCCGTCAGGGGCGTCAGCCGGAACAGCTTCGCCATCAGTTTGTCGGGATCCGCGCCGCGCTTGACGTCAATAGTGAGTTTCAGGCCGGACAGATCCGTTTCGTCGCGCATATCGGATATTTCGCGCACGCGCCCCAGACGCACAAGCTCCGTCACCTTGTCGATTATCGCCTCGGACGTCGTGGAATACGGTATTTCGGTAATCTCTATCATATTTTCGCTTTTCAGATAGCGCCATTTGGAACGCACCTTAAAGCTCCCGCGCCCCGTCTCATAGATTGACGCTATTTCATCCGCGTTGTATAGGAGTTCGCCGCCTGTCGGAAAATCGGGCGCCAAAAGCGTTGACGCTATGTCGTGCTTTGGGTTTTTAAGCAGCTCGATCGCCGTCCGGCACGTCTCCGTAAGGTTGAATCCGCATATATTGCTGGCCATGCTCACGGCTATGCCGGAATTAGCGGACACCAACACGCTGGGAAACGACGCCGGCAGCAGCGTGGGCTCGCGCATCGTGCCGTCGTAATTGTCGGCAAAATCGACGGTATCCCTGTCGATGTCGCGAAAAAACTCGCCGCACACGGCCGAAAGCTTCGCCTCGGTGTAGCGCGACGCGGCGTACGCCATATCGCGCGAGTATACTTTGCCGAAATTGCCCTTGGAATCGACAAACGGCGTGAGCAGCGCCTCGTAACCTTTTGACAGGCGTACCATCGTCTCGTAGATGGCGGCGTCGCCGTGCGGGTTGAGCCGCATTGTCTGTCCGACGATATTGGCCGACTTTGTGCGCCCGCCCGTGATGAGTCCCATTTTATACATGGTGTACAGCAGCTTCCTCTGCGACGGCTTGAAACCGTCTATCTCCGGTATCGCGCGCGATACTATTACGCTCATGGCGTACGGCATGAAATTTGTCTCGAGAGTGTCGGTTATGGGCTGTTCGACGACCTCGGCGCGCAGCCCCACGACATTCGGGTCCGCGCGCCTTTGCTTTTCGCCGTCTTGCTTCTTCTTTGCCAATATCATGACCTCTAATCGTTAGTTGCGGTCTCAGTCTACCGAAAAAGACGCGGGTTGTCAAGCGCGGTAAAACGAGAATATTTTCGTTTGTAGCGATTTTCGCCCTTCGTCCTTTTCGGCGTAGGCGAAAAGAATTTTTGCGGAGGAGTGCGTCCCGTGCGACGGAGCAAAATTGTCACATTTCGCGTTTTCCGGGGATTTATTCCTCGGAAAATGCTCTTTGCGAGCCGCGCACGGCGAGATCCAACCCTCGTTACTCGTTTGTTACGGCCCCGGACGTGACAAACGAAATTATTCAACGAAATCCGGAAGAGAGACTCAACACAGCCGCGCGGGGCCGCCCGTCCGGACAAGGGCGCCTTTTTCGGGCCAAAACGGTTTTTGCTCCTTACGCCGTCATTCACGCCGCTCCTTACGGCTCTGGGCCACGGCGAGCTCGTCGCAACGGTTGTTGTACTCGTTTTCGGCGTGACCGCGTACCCACACAAAGTTGACGGAGTGCCGCGACAGCAGCGGCAGAAGCTCCTGCCAGAGCTCGGGATTTTTCACCGCGCCGTCCTTTTTCCGCCAGTTGTTTTTCACCCACGAGTCGAGCCATCCCTTATTGACGGCGTCTGATACGTATTTGGAGTCGGTGTACAGCGTCACCGAGCACGGTTCCGTCAGAGCCGAAAGCGCCGCTATGACCCCGCGCAGTTCCATCCGGTTGTTTGTTGTGAGCGTCTCTCCGCCGTACAGTTCCCGCTTTCGACCACCACACATGAGGATAGCCCCCCATCCGCCCGGACCGGGATTCCCGGAACACGCGCCGTCCGTGTATACAGTCACTTTTTTCATAGTGGAACTATTCTCCGCTTTCACGTCCGGCGTCCGCCTCATCCGATCCGGCGCCCCCTTCGATGTCTCCAATCCCGGCGTCTGCGTCGATCTCTTTGTCCGTACGCGCGAGCGCTATCACCTTCGCGCCCTCGCCCAAACGCATGAGCCGGACGCCCTGCGTCGCGCGTCCCAGCAGCGATATGCTCCCTGCCGACATACGGATGATGGTCCCGTCGTCAGAGATAATCAACGCGTCGTCGTCCTCGCTGACGACCTTTATCGCCGCGACCTTGCCCGTTTTTTCCGTGACCTGATGATTCTTTCGGCCCAGACCGCCGCGGTTTTGCGCCTCTCCGTCGCCGTCGCCGCCGCCGCCGCCGCGCAGATACTCGGATATCGCCGTGCGTTTGCCGTAGCCGTTTTCCGTGACGGTGAGAAGCGCGCCGCCCTCCCTCGCGCGCGCGGCGCCGACGCAGTAATCGCCGCCGCGCAGCCTTATGCCGCGCACGCCGGCGGCCGCGCGTCCCATTGGCCGCAGATCTGTCTCGCGGAAGCATATGGCCGCGCCGTCGTGCGTGGCGATGAGTATATTCTCGCTGCCGTCCGTGTCGCGCACGGAAATGAGCTCATCGTCGTCGGCGAGGTTTATCGCCCGTATCCCGGCGTTTCTGATGTTTCGCAGTTCTGTGGACTCCATGCGCTTTACCGTGCCGCCGCGCGTGACAAACACCAAGTAGCTGGCTTTCTCCATGCGC
This sequence comes from Oscillospiraceae bacterium, assembly GCA_031278515.1. Lineage (GTDB taxonomy): Bacteria > Bacillota > Clostridia > Oscillospirales > Oscillospiraceae > JAISBX01. Next base: position 15,204 of record JAITKI010000157.1, read on the forward strand.
GCTTTTATCATCGCGGTGACGCGCTCTCCGCCCTCTATGGGCAAGAGATTTACAACATTTGTGCCTTTTGCCGTTCTGCCCGCCTCCGGAATTTGATACCCCTTCCGGCGAAACGCGCGGCCTCGGCTTGTGAAGAACAAAATATAGTCGTGCGTGGACGCAGAGAGGATATTTTCCACATAATCCTCCTCACGCGTCGTCATGGCCGTAATCCCGCGTCCGCCGCGCCGCTGAGACCTGTACGTGCTGGCCGGCTGGCGTTTGATATAGCCCGCGTTCGTCAGCGTGTAGACGCATTCCTCCTCGTCGATGAGGTCCTCTATATCGATCTCATCCTCGACGGCGGCTATCTCCGTGCGGCGCTCGTCGCCGTATTTATCGCGCAGATCCTCAAGCTCCGACACAAGCAGATCCGTGAGCTTTTCGCTGTCGCCCAGGAGTTCGACGAAGCGCTTAATTTTTTCCTGAAGCTCTGAATATTCCTCCTCGATTTTCTCGCGTTCCAATCCCTGTAAACGGCGCAGCTGCATTTCGAGTATCGCCTGGGATTGCACCTCGGACAGCCCGAAGCGCGCCATGAGACGCTCGCGCGCGTCGTCATAGCTTTCGCGTATGATTTTTATGACCTCGTCGATGTTGTCCACAGCGACGCGGAGCCCTTCCAGCAGGTGCGCGCGCTCGCGGGCTTTGCGGAGATCGTATTCCGTCCGGCGGCGTATGACGTCGCGCTGGTGCGCCAAGTACTCGTCAAGCAGCCCTCGCAGCGACAGTATGCGCGGCTGGGTCTGGTTTTCAACGAGCGCAAGCATTACGATGGCAAATGTTATTTGCATCTGCGTCATCGAAAAAAGTCTGTTGAGCGCCACCTGCGCGTTCGCGTCGCGGCGCAGCTCTATGACGATGCGCATACCGTTTCTGTCCGATTCGTCACGCATCGCGGATATGCCGTCGATGCGCTTGTTCTTCACGTGTTCGGCGATGTTCTCAATCAGATGTTTCTTGTTCACCTGATACGGCAGCTCGGTGACGATTATCGCCGTGCGCCCCTGACCGAATTCCTCAAATTCCGTTTTGGCGCGCAGGACGACGCGCCCGCGCCCCGTGGCGTACGCCGCGCGGATTCCCGCCCTGCCCATTATTATGCCGCGCGTCGGAAAGTCGGGACCTTTGATGTGCTCCATGAGGTCGTCGAGTTCCGCTCCGGGATTTCTCAGCACGCACACCGCGGCGTTTATGACCTCCGTCAGGTTGTGCGGCGGGATGTTCGTCGTCATGCCGACGGCTATGCCGGACGAGCCGTTGACGAGCAGGTTCGGGAAGCGCGACGGAAGAACGCGCGGTTCTCGCCGCGTCTCGTCGTAGTTCGGATCCCAGTCCACGGTGTCTTTTTCGATATCGCGCAGCAGTTCGCCCGACAGACGCGAGAGCCGGGCCTCCGTGTATCGCATCGCCGCGGCGGGGTCTCCGTCAACGGAGCCGAAGTTTCCGTGTCCGGCCACAAGCTGATAGCGCATCGAGAAATCCTGCGCGAGCCGCACGAGCGCGTCGTAGATAGACGCGTCGCCGTGCGGGTGATAATGTCCCATTACATCGCCGACGGCTGTCGCCGCCTTGCGAAAAGGCTTGTCATACGTCAGGTTGCTCTCATACATTGAGTACAGGATACGGCGGTGAACGGGTTTCAGTCCGTCGCGCGCGTCGGGCAGCGCCCGCGCGACGATCACGCTCATGGCGTAATCTATAAAGGAACCTTCCATCTCCTCTGTCAGAGGGGAGACTACTATCTTCTGGTTCGGAAAGGTTATATCCTTATCGGCCTCCTTGCGTTTAGCCATTTAACACTACCTCATACATCCAAATTCACCGCGTATTTCGCGTTGCGCTCAATGAATTCGCGCCTCGGCTCCACCTTCTCGCCCATGAGTACGGTGAACACCTCGTCGGCGCGCAGAGCGTCGTCGAGCTCTATGCGCTTGAGTATGCGCGTCTCGGGATTCATCGTCGTCTCCCACAGCTCGCCGGGGTCCATCTCTCCGAGACCCTTGTGCCGGGAAATCTCCACCTTGCCGCGCCCGTCCTCTCCGCGCATCTCGGCGGAGAGCGCGTCTCTCTCATCATCGGAGAACGCGTAGCGCGTTGACTTCCCTCGCGTGAGCTTGTAGAGCGGCGGCTGCGCGGCGTACACGTACCCTCCCTCCACGAGCGGGCGCATGAAGCGGAAAAAAAACGTCAGCAGCAGCGTGCGTATGTGACTTCCGTCAACATCGGCGTCGGCCATTATGATAACCTTGTGATAGCGCAGCTTCGCGTCGTCGAA
>JAITKI010000037.1 GCA_031278515.1 Oscillospiraceae bacterium
ATGCCCGCATACGCAAAGGGGGCAAACACCGTCCCGGACGACACTTCAACCCGGTACGACACCTGATTGGCGCAGCCGTGGTATTCAAAGGCGGCATGGTGGGACACATAGGAAGTCGGCGTGATTTGGCCGGCTATGCGGAATTTGCTCACAGCCGCTTCGTTCGTCGCCAAGTCCATCGCCACATACAGGCCGCGCCTGACGCTTTGAATATATCCTTTTTTCACGTAACTGCGAGCGAGCGAGTCTGCCGTTTTTGTGTTTCCCACCGCCGCGCACAGTTCATCCCAAGTAAAGCAGCCCATTTTTAATAGCTGTTCGTAATATTTCATGTTTTCACCGCCTTTGCTTTGGTTTAATACTAACATGATGTCCCGTGAAATGCAAGGATAATATTAGATAAATAAACTGTTGCGTGATCAGGCAGCCGGCGGTGCTTTCATCTCGCATAACTCCGTTCCTTCTTTCGGCTTTGCCGCCATCGCTCATAATCCGCAATCGCCGTTGAGTAAACGGTGGCGGCGGCCTTCCGCGCCGTGTTCGGCAGATAGTCGTCCCTTTGGCATTTGCGCTTGTGAGCCTCGTCTTTCTGCGCGAAGTGAGGGCTTGAGAGGAACGCCCTGATCATGGCGGCTTCGTCGGCGTTGCGCCAGTACGCCAGCTTGTTCAGCAGGGCCTGATCGTCGCCGCTTTCGTTGCCGTGCCGCCGCTCGCCGTCCCACAGCGCCGCAAACACCTTGTCGCGCTCCAATCCCGTGCGGAGGAACCGTTCCACTTCGGAGCCGCTTATGGATGAAGCGGGAGGGAGAGGGGGAGCAGAAACGGCGCTTCGCTCCGGGCCGGGCAACAGGAATTTGTCATGGACGGCCTGCAATTCCGTCGTCCGTTTTGCGATTGGCTTCACGCCGCCGCAGGCGTTCCCCGTGACGGTGAAATAGCGCCCCGCAGTGTAAATCTCCAGGAAACAGTCTTTCTTTCGGCGGCGCGTGATGTCCGCGCCGGGGGCGTATCCGAACAGGCGCAGGCCGCTCCCGCTGGGGCTGACCTCGGTGTAGGCGCCAAGCAATCCCACAATCTCCCGCGCTTCCGGCGTCAGCGTCCCGGCTCTATCCAAAACATGGTCTAAATCCACACCGCAAATCCCGCCGCCGTCAAACTCGTAGCCGATGCCCCGCGCCAGACGCACTCTGCGGCGGATTCGTAGGCGTTCCATGTTTCTTTTACTCCCGCCTTGGCCGGGGCGGGTCTGCCGATCAGCAGGCTTGCCGGGTCAAAGGGGGCTTTTTCACCCCACGCGGCAGGCGAGGCCACTGAAAAAGGAGCTTAACGGAGACAGAGCAACGCAAAAAGCGATTCAAAGGATGAGAGATTGAAAAATGGGGGAGATATTACGCCGGTGTCGGCGCCGAAAGTCTCACAATCCGCTTGATGTTTGCCGCGAAAACGGTCAAATAAGTCTGTAGCCGCACGGCGGCCAAACCCACCGAATCGGCCCTTGCCAAACCGTGGGAATGTTTAAGCTCCGAATTTTTTGCTTCAATCATGTATCGTTCTTTCATGCGCGATTTGAAGTACTCGGTTTCCTGAAACTCTTTTTGCGCGGCGTGGGTGTCGCCAAGAATCGTCACGGAATATGTCCTGCTCTTCGCCCCGGGTTTTAAACAGGTTTCCCTTAACGGGCAAGCGCGGCAAAGTGTCGCGTCCCACCAATATTTCATCCTGTCGTTCCGGTCCATTCCCCGGTGTTCGAGCTTCTTCTTGTTTGCCAAATGCCCTGCGGGGCATTGCATCCTGTCAGCGTCCTTGTTGAATTGAAAGCCGTCGTCGCCCGTCCGTTTTCCGTTTGACACAACCGGGTGCAGGGCGGAGATCAATTTCGCGCCGCGGCTTTGGGCATACTCAATATTTTCCCTGCTTGAATATGCCTTATCGCCTATGATTTCCGTGACGGCAACGCCGTTATCCGTGCTCTGTTCCGCGAGATTTTGCAGTTCAGCCCCGTCATTCCTGTTTCCGCCGGTTACTTCAAGCCCCGTAACAATCCGCTCTTCGGTTATCGCGATATGCGCTTTGTAACCAAAAAACGAGTTGTTTTCAGACTTGAAGCCAACTTTCGCGTCGGGGTCCGTCAAGGATTGCGTCCCTGCATTTTGCGCAATCCCATAAGCTTCGCTGAGCGCGTCCAATAATCGACGGGCTTTTTCGCTGCCGCTCTTTTCAACATCATGGCGCACTGCCTCCAAAAGCGCGCCGCTGTAACTGATCTCCTCCGCCAAATCCGCCGTTTCACCCGGCTTTTCCGGAAACTTGTCCGACAAATCATATTGAGTTTGGTAAATCTCGCGCCGCAGCTCTTTGCTCATCCTCCGCAGGGCCGCCGTTGGCGTTTCCTTCCCCGCAAGCGAGCGAATGTGCGTGGAATCAACAATTATCGAACCTGATTTTATCAGCCCTTTTTCTATGGCCTGCCTGACCGTTTCTTTCAGCAAATCAGACAGAATGTCTTCCGTAAGCCTCAACTTCCGGAATTTGGTCAGCAAACTCGAATCAGGCATCCCGGCCTCGGGATTGACGTCGAGAAAATACTTGTATGCCATATTCACATTCGCAGAGTCCATCAGAGCCGCATCGGACAAATCGTAAAGCTTTTTCAAAAACAGCAACTTGAACATCATTTCCGGCTCTTTCGCGGGTCTCCCAAATGCTTCGCAGTAACTTTTCGTCAGCATCGGATTTACAAAGCTGAAGTCGATTTCGTCCTTTATGCGCCGCAGAATATGATCCTCCGGCACTATCCGATCATACAGTCCGCCAAACTCCGTCATCTCAAGCTGTCTGTTGATTGCCAACATATTTGTTCATCCTCCGCCTGTTTGTTTGTCTTTAGTATACCCTGTTTTGCGCTGTTTTTCAACCTTTTCCGCCTTTTTGCACTTGTTTCCGTATGACCGATCCCTCCGTATTTTTTCAACTCACTCATTCATCTCGCTTCATTCCCCGCCCCCTTTTTGGAGTGCTTTTTCAGTGGCCTCTTGTTTCATGATGGGGCATATTGTACCGCACTCGCCTCGGTGAGACAAAGTCTCGTGCGGTTTTGTGAGACAATATCATAAACGGTTCAGAAAACGAAATTATTCTCGGAGAATTTTTGTTGACATCCGCGGGAAAAGATGTATAATCTACGTACATTGACGCGGCGGCGGCTTCCGCGCGCCCGGCGCCGGTCAAATCAGGAACTCCGGGAGAGTTCCGTTATCCTTGCCCCCGCAGGACGGGGGCCATAAGTCCAAAAGGAGGCGCAATATGGCAAAAACCTCAGCAAAGTACGAGCTTATGTACATCATCGACCCGGACAGAAGCGAGGAGGACATTTCCGCCTTGGCGGAAAAGTTCAAGTCGCTCATTGAGGCGCACGGCACGGTGGATGAGCATGAGTTGATGGGCAAGCGTAAGCTCGCGTATCTCATCAACGACAAGCCGGACGGCTACTATGTGCTGGTGAAGTTCACATCAGGTCCCGGGTTCCCCGCCGAGCTGGACCGCGTACTGAAGATCACGGACGGAATCATGCGTTCGCTGATAACCGTAATAGAGGAATGAGGGGGATATACCAGTGAATCAGATAGTGCTGATGGGCAGACTCACACGCGACCCGGAACTGCGCCACACGCAGTCGGGAACCCCGGTCGCATCGTTTTCGCTCGCGGTAGACCGCGGATACGTTTCAAAGGATAACGGCGAGCGCCAGACCGACTTCATCGATATAGTGGCTTGGCGCGCCACGGCGGAATTTGTCTCGAAGTATTTCACCAAGGGGCAGATGGCGGCCGTCACGGGACGTCTGCAAATTCGCGACTGGACGGACAAGGATGGCAACAAGCGCCGAAGCGCCGAAGTCATTGCGGACAACGTCTATTTCACCGAGAGCAAACGCAGCCGAGAGGCGGCCCTGGCCGCCGGCGGCGCGGCGTCCGGCGGTTCGGGTTCGTATTCCGAGTCCAAGCCGAGCTACGGTTCGGAGTATTCCTCGCCCGTGGCGCCGTCGGATTTTGCCGAGCTCGACGAGGACGACGGCGATCTGCCGTTTTGATATTATGGGGAGGTAATTTTATTTGGCAAACGAGAGAGACAACAGGGCGCACGGCCGCAGACGCAGAAAGGTCTGCCAGTTCTGTGTTGACAGGTGCCGGTCTATAGACTACAAAGACACGGCCAGGCTGCGCCGTTTTATGTCTGATCGCAGCAAGATCTTGCCGCGCCGCACTACAGGCGTATGCGCGCCTCACCAGAGACAGCTGATGACCGCCATCAAGCGCGCGCGCCAGATAGCGCTTCTGCCGTACGTGACGGACTGACGGCGTCCCGGCAAAATCACACGGCGAAATAATCGCGCAACGCGTCCTGACAGGGCCTCCGGCCTGCCTCAGGACGCGTTTTTGTCGTTTCCGGACAGCAGCGCGCCGTCCCGCGCGTCTCCGCGCAATCCTTTCCGCGTGTATTCGCTTTCGAGCGTATGCCAGATGAACTCCTTCGTCGTAATTTCCAACGCCTCGTACTCCTGGAAAACAAACGCGACGCAGTAATCGAACGTCCGTTCGGCGAGGGGCACGAGCGCCGCCTCCCGCAGCGACGATTCCTCATAGACCTGCCTTATACACAGCAGGACACCGGCGCCCTTGTTCGCCAATTCAATGAGTTCCATGACGTCGCCGCTCTCAAAATACGGTTCTATGGAGAAGTGGTAAGGCGCCACGACGCTGTTGAGCACTTCCTGGAAGTATGAGTTTCTGTTAAGCGCGAGTACGCGCTCGTTTTTCAGCGCCGCGAGCGAGACTATCGGCAGATCGGCGATCGGATTTGCCCTGTGCACGAGCAAGTATGTCGGTTCGGTCTTTATTATTATGTAGTCGTGCTTGCGCGCGTGCAGCCACTCCGGACCCGCCATCAACCCAAAGCGGCTCTTGTCGGCGCGGATATACATCTCGCTTTGCGCGTCCGACATCTCCAGCACGTCCATCTCCAACTCCGGATGCCGCTCGCGGAAGCTCAGGAGCAACCCCGGCGAAAGGTTTCTGATGACCCCCGGCGCGCTGGAAAATTGCAGGCGGCGTTTCATGCGGATCCCTCCGATCGATGCCGCCGCCTGGGCTGCGGCGTCATGAAAGCCGGATACAATCGGCCGGAATTTGCCGAACAAATACTGTCCCGCTTTTGTCGGCGTTATACCGCGCGCCGTTCGCTCAAAAAGCGCGCAGCCGAGTTCGCGTTCCAGCAGACGGACGCTGCGGCTGAGCGCTTGCTGCGTGATAAACAGACTCTTGGCCGCCTCCGACAGGCTGCGATAACCGCACGCCCTGACAAAATATTCTATGTGCCTGAATTCCATGCCGCTTTTGCCTCCCCTCAAGTCAGACCGCTTGTTTGGCAGTTCCCGCCAAACGGCGATTGCTGTGAATCTGTAAACATTGAATCATTTCGTTTGTGATGACTTCGCCATCACAAACGAGTCACGGGAGCTTGGATCTCGCCGTGCGCGGCTCGCAAAGAGCGTTTTCCGAGGAATAAATCCCCGGAAAACGCGAAATATAACAATTTTTGCTTTGTCGCACGAGACGCACTCCTGTGCAAAAATTCTTTTCGCCGTAGGCGAAAAGGACGAAGGGGCGAAAACCACCGCAAACGAAAATATTCTGAATTGAAATCATTTCGTTTGTGATGGCTTCGCCATCACAAACGAGTCACGGGAGCTTGGATCTCGCCGTGCGCGGCTCGCAAAGAGCATTTTCCGAGGAATAAATCCCCGGAAAATGCGGAATATTACAATTTCTGCATCGTCGCACTCCTGTGCAAAAATTCTTTTCGCCCTAGGCGAAAAGGACGGGAGAGCGAAAACCGCTGCAAACGAAAACATTCCCGGTCGAATAATTTCGGAAGCGCCGCCCACGCCGCGCCGCCGCTTGTCAGCGTATTCTTCTGCATTCGAGATAGTACCGCTTGTCGCGCGCGCGGCCGACGGAGAAACTTTTTTTCGGGAAACAGCCGCGGCGCCCTATCGTTTCAAACACCTCGGATTTCCGCATGGCGGGGAGTATGAAACCCACGCCGCCTGACTTCACCAGCGCGCGCACGGTGTCTTCCTCGTGTATGTAATCCATTCTGCAACCCGTTTCTCCCGCGTAGCCGTCAAGAAAGTCCTGCAACCGCTCGAAAAGCTCGCCCACGCCGCCAAGGTCCGTCAAATATTCCCCTTCGCCGCGCGCGTGCAGCCACCGGAAGCCGATACCGCCCGAAGCGGACGGCGGCAGCGCCTTCCCCAGCGCGCCGAGCAGCGAGTCGGGCGACGCGCCGAATACGACCCGATGTATGGCGTGGAGGACGACGGCGTCGTCGCGCATGTTGTTGAGTTCGACCATCGCGTAACGCGCGGGCTGTTTATCCCCGGCCCGGCCGCCGCCGCGCTTTATCTCATCCCAGTGCCGCTTCGCGGCCGCCAGGGAGTGGTTTCCGTCGCCTATTATCACGGCAGGCGACGCGCCGGCGGCGGACGCCAGGTCTCCTACGGCGCGCGTGACGGCGCGCGCGGCGTCTCCGGCGACGCGCCAGCCCTTGACGCGCCCGCCGCCCTCCAGGAGATCGAAGTCATAGAGAGGCTCCAGATCGCCGACCCGGCCGGTAAACTGCTCGACGACGCGCCGCTCGCCGTCGTCAATGAACGCCATGACGTGCGACAGTTCAAGCGGAGCGCTCCTGCGAACGGCAATCCTTGCGGGAAGACGCTCCGCCACGGTTTTCTCGCTCGCCCGCACGGGCGCCGACGCGCCTGCGGTGAAATCGTACGATTCGAGATCGACGGCCCCCACGAGACCGCGCCTCACGACGCCGTCCGGCAGCGTCCGCTCCAGATATACCATCGAGTCGGGGAATTCCAGAAAAAATCCGCTTTGCAGAAAATCAAGCATCCGCGCCCGGATCGCGTCGGCGGAGCGCTCCGCGTCCGTCTCGTCTAGGTAAGCCTCCGGCACAATCATGTCGAGCGTCGTCGGAGCGCCCGCAGTCAGCCGGCGCGCGCGTTCCCAGTACCGGCGCTCGGAGGAGAACTGGTCGCACGCTATGACGCTCCACTTCGTCATGTCGGAGACACGGGGAATCAGTATATCCGCAGGCACAAATATGTCTCCGCAAAAACTCTTGTCCAATTCAGGCCGTCCTTTCACCGAAAACGAGACGTAATGCCCGGATATAGTCGGGAGTCGTGCCGCAGCAGCCGCCCACGACGCGCACATTCAGTTCTTTGAAACGCTCCATCTGGCGCGCGAATTCGTCCGGACCGACGTAATATTCCCCCGTGACGGGATCGGGAAGACCGGCGTTGGGCTTTATTATGAGCGGCGCGTCGGAAGCGGCCGCCAATCTCTCCGCGATGGGGAATATGACCTCCGGCGCGAGCGAGCAGTTGATACCGATCGCCGCGGCGCCCAACTCCGCGGCGATGGCGGCAAAATTCTCAGGCGTGCAGCCGGTATATGTGCGACCGTCGGCGTTGAACGTCATCGTGGCGAATACAGGCAGCGGCGTGTTCTCGCGGGCGGCGAGTATCGCCGCCCGCAGTTCGCCGGGCTCGCTCATCGTTTCGATCGCGATGATATCCGCGCCCGCCGCCGCGCCCGCCCGCGCCTGCTCCGCGAACGCGCCGTACATGTCGTCGAAGGTAAGATCGCCGTACGGTTCCAAAAAACCGCCCGTCGGCCCGACATCGAGCGCCACGGACGCCCTGCCCGCCGCCGCGCGTCTCGCTATCGCGACGGCGGCGCCCACAACGGCGGAGACATCATAACCCTCGGAGGAGAGCGCCGTCGCGTTTGAACCGAAAGTGTTTGTGCAGATGATGTCGCTCCCGGCGTCGACGTACATGCGGTGGACGTCCTCCACCGCATCGGGCGCGAGCATGTTCATGACGTCCGGACGCCGGCCGGCCGGCAATCCGCGCGATTGCAGCATCGTACCCAGCGCCCCGTCATAAAGCAGAATATTGCCGTTGTGAAAACCGTTGAACATAAGGCTCCTCCCAAGGTTACCGCCGCCCGGCGCCGGAAATTATCTCATGGTTCAGGCGTAAAAAATCTCGCCGGAACCGGCTTACAGAAGATGCGATTATTTCACCAGCAGGATGGATTCATTATTGAGAATCTGCGTGCTGTATATAAACAAAACGTCCGAGCCGGGCTTAAAATCCACATACGCGGACAACACCCGGCTGTCGAGGTAGCGCAAATCTATGAGCGTCACCCGGCGGTACGCGGCGGTGAGCAGCGGCGCCAGACTCGATGAAAACGAATCGCGGAACATGTACAGTTCCCTGTCCGTGCGGGAATTGGGGCTGTCTATGACGATGAGCGGCTGCGCGCCCGACAGGAACAGGTCGTACGGATCCCTGCCCGAAAACAGAGCGGCGTCGTACATAGGTCCCGGCGCCATCGCGCCTGTCCGCGCGTTGAGATAACTCACCGCGGCGCCGTCGATATACGCGTTCGACACATATCGCATCGTATCCGCCGCCATCGGCAGCGCGAGCTGACCCGCGTACACCCCGTAAAACTCGCCCGCGGTTACAATGACATCGTCCGGCGCGGGGGCGGATATGTCCATCGCGTCATACAGCGCCGAACAGACGCCGGCAAGGCGCGTCTGATCCCAGTGCAGATCCGTGCGGTAGAAATCGCCGCCGTCAAGCGCTCCCGTCATGTCAACGTACTCAATCCCGTCCAATTGTCCGGCCAGGGCGGCGCGCGCCTCGGACGGATCGAAGCCCGGCAGGTAACCGCCCGCGTAGATGCTCTTATCGGGGATTATGGCGAAGTATTTATTGAGGTCCGGAAGCGATTCGGCCAGCGCGCGGATTTTGCCCGCCGCCCCGCGATAGGAGTCCTCGTCTATCTTTTCAAATTTGCCGGCGCCGGAGGCGCCGAAATACAGGCCGGATTTATCCGTCTGCATGAACAGGTCGAATACCGCCGCCGCGCGCACCGCGCGAAGGCCGTCCCGAAAGACAAAGCTATCGGCCGCGAAATTCTCAAACCCACTCATAAATTCTGCCGACGCGAGCGCCGAAGCGGTGAATTCCGGCAGCTTGGCAAGTTCCCGTCTCTCGCTTGCGGAGACGTCAGGCGGCTTCACGAGTCGGTTCAGGATAAAAAATCCGCCGATGAGGGCGATAAACGTGATAAACACCGCGAGATGGCGCGCCGACGCGCCCTTGAAAAACCCGCTCCCGCCGCCGTTTTTATTCATAGCGCTCCCTCAAAATCTGAAATAGATAAACGGGTTGAACGATCCGTCCACCAGATACGCCGTCACGAGCACGAGCAGCGCGGCCAAAAACAGCGGTTCCGCAACGGTCAGCACAGCGGCGCCCGCGCGCGCGCGTCCCAATTTCCCGATAAGCGTTGCGGGCAGCGGCGTAGCGCCGATTGCCGCCGCGATGAGCGGCGCGGCGTAACTGCGCAGATAGTAGAGCGACTCGCGTCCGGCAAGACTGTCGGCGCCCGCGAACATCGACGTGACCGTCCGCGCCGCCGACGGTATATCGGGCGCGTCGAAAAACGCCCAACTCACAGCCACGCACAGCAGCACGTATACGCGCGAAACGGGGCGGGGCAGTTTTTTCAGCAGCTTGCCCAGCGCGAACTTTTCAACGAGCAGCCAAAACGCGAAAAACATCCCCCACACTATAAAATTCCATCCGGCGCCGTGCCAGAACCCGGTGAGAAACCACACGACAAGAATGTTGAACATATGCCGCGCGGGTTTGACGCGGTTGCCGCCGAGCGGTATGTACACGTAGTCGCGAAACCAGCTTGACAGCGAGATGTGCCACCGCCGCCAGAAATCCGTAATGCTGTCCGCGATGTAGGGGTAGTTGAAATTCTCCAAAAATTTGAAGCCGAACATGCGCCCCATGCCGATTGCCATATCGCTGTATCCCGAAAAATCAAAGTATATATGGAGCGAATAGGCGGCGGCGTACAGCCACGCGAAAAGCGCGCTGTTCTCGTCGCTGCTCTTGTATACGGCGACAAGCTCGCCCAGCACGTTCGCTATGAGAACTTTTTTGCCCAGCCCGACGATGAAACGCCTCGCGCCGGAGGCAAAGTCCGCCAGCGTATGCGACCGGGATCGCAGTTCCCGCTCGACATCGACGTATCGCACGATGGGCCCGGCTATGAGTTGGGGGAAGAGCGTCACATAGGTGGCGAGAGTGAAGAAGTTGCGCTGTACGCTTGTCTTTCCCAGGTACAGGTCGAAGTCGTAGCTGAGTATCTGAAACGTGTAGAAGCTGATGCCTATCGGGAGGGCGATCTTCAGCGCGCCGACCGACAGTCCGAAAAGCGAGTTGACGTTCCCAATGAGGAAGTCCGTGTACTTGAAAAACATCAAGCCGCCGATGCCGGCGATGATCGAGCCGAGAAGCGCCGCCCTCGCAAGCCGGCGATTGCCGCGCGCGCGGTCTATCAGCAGTCCGAAAATCCAGCCGGAGAGCGCCTGCCCCAGCATGAGCAGCACGTAGACGGGCTCGCCCCACGCGTAAAATGTGACGCTCGCAAGCAGCAACACGGCGTTGCGCGCCGCGGTTGAACCGCGCGGCATGGGCGCGATAAAATAGAGCGCCGTCACGACGGGCAGGAAATAATAGAGGAAAGTGATGCTGGAAAACAGCATTTTACCGCCGCCTATGATGTCTTTTTCCGCCGTGAGAGACGGCGGGTGAAGCGGGACCGCACAAGGCCGGGACGACCGCCTCCGCGGCTATTCCGGCTTTGTGTAAAAAATGTCGGCCTGTCCGGCGGCGTCTCCGAGTTCCGCCGTGAAGCTGCTCACTATCGCGTCGCAATATTTGGCGGAGGACGCGGCGAGCAGCACATACTTGTCGGATTCCACTGCCAGACTGCGATCCGGGAACGCGCAGATCCACCGCAGGGAGTCAAACCCCTTTGCCACAAGCGCCTTGACTTGCGCCGCGTCGTCCGCGTTGGCGCACTCTATAAGCGCGACTTCATGCGCGATGCTGATTATAGCGGCGTTTGACGTATACGCGCCGACGACGTATTTTTGAAATTCATCCTCCGTCAGGCCGAGCATCCCCCGGCAGTTGTCCGCCGTTACGGGATCCGTGAACGTCATGCCCACCTTATCTTCATCCGCGAGCAACGCGTCCGCGCCCGCGACTATTGTCTCCAGCATTGACTTTGTATCGGTTGGGAGCGGCGCGTCCTCCGTCGGAGGAGGCGAAGTATCCGAGGGAGAGACGGGTTCCGCCGTCGCGTCGCCGGACGGCGCGGCGTCCGGCTGCGTCTCGACAGGGACGCCGGGGGGCGCTTCGGAGGACGATGCGGGCGCGGACGCCGTGGTTTCTTGTCCGCCGCCGGAACCGCAACCGAAGAGCGCGCCCGATAACAGCGCGAGCAGCGCGATGAGCAGTAACGCAAAATTTCTCTTCATATGTAAACATCCATCCTCTATCGCCGCTTTGATTTGCCTGTATAATTATGTGATTTGGTCCGAGTGGCGGGACTTGAACCCACGGCCTCTTGACCCCCAGTCAAGCGCGCTACCAACTGCGCCACACCCGGATAACCACTGCTCTTCCTCATTGTACCACACCTTTTCGCCCAATGCAACATACCGAATATTTTCGTTTGCGGTGGTTTTCGCTCTCCCGTCCTTTTCGGCGTAGGCGAAAAGAATTTTTGCGGAGGAGTGCGTCTCGTGCGACGGAGTAAAAATTGTAATATTTCGCATTTTCCGGGGATTTATTTCTCGGAAAATGCTCTTTGCGAGCCGCGCACGGCGAGATCCCTGCTCCCGTGACTCGTTTGTGATGGCGAAGCCATCACAAACGAATTGATTCCCTTGCAAAGCGGGTGAAAACGGATTATACTTTGTCCATACTCAAATCCGTCGGCGCGACTTGCGTCCGCGGAGAAAGAAGGGTGTGGTCTCAAAGATGAAATTCACATTTAGTCACAACAATTTCAACGTAACCGATTTGGACAGGAGCATAGCGTTTTATGAACAGGCCCTCGGCCTGACCGTAAAACACCGTATTCCGGCGCCCGACGGCAGCTTCGAGATGGCGTTCCTCGGCGACGGCTCGACGGGCCACAGTCTGGAACTGACGTGGCTGCGCGACAAGGAGGGCGCGTATGACCTCGGCGACAACGAAATACACCTCGCGCTGAACGCCGACGACCTCGGCGCGGCGTTCAAAAAGCACAGCGAGATGGGCTGCGTGTGCTTTGAGAACGAGCAGATGGGCATCTATTTTATCGAGGATCCGGACGGTTACTGGATAGAGATCGTCCCGGAAGTCGTTTTTTGAAAGGACGTACCCCTTTTGTTGATTTTTCCCGCGATTGACCTGTATGAAGGGCGCGCCGTGCGCCTGACGCGCGGCGATTACGCGCAAATGACGGTGTACGGCGACGACCCGCCCTCCGTCGCGGAAGCGTTTAAGGAGGCCGGCGCGCGGTGTCTGCACGTGGTCGATTTGGAAGGCGCGCGCGACGGCGCGACGCCGAATTTCGACGTCGTGCGCGCCATAATCGAGCGCGGCGCCGACGTGCAAGTCGGCGGAGGCATACGCTCGGCCGACGCGGTGAGGCGGTATCTGGACGCGGGCGCGGCGCGCGTCATACTCGGCACGGCGGCGATAACCTCGCCGGGCTTCGTCCGTGATATGACCGCCTCTTTCGGCGGCAGGATAGCCGTGAGCGTCGATATAAAGGACGGTTTCGCCGCGATACGCGGCTGGACGGAACTGTCCGGGCAAAAGGCGTTCGACTTCTGCCGCTCGATGGAGGACGCGGGCGTCCGCGCGGTGGTGTGTACCGATATATCAAAGGACGGACTCCTCTCCGGCGCAAACCTGCCGCTGTACAGAGAACTGGCGGAGAGCTTCTCGCTCGACATAATAGCCTCGGGCGGCGTCTCGTCGCCGGACGACATCGCCGCGCTCCGCGATATGGGCCTGTACGGCGCCATACTGGGCAAGGCGCTGTACACGGGCGGCGTTGACCTGGCGGAGGCGATAAGCGTGGCGGAAGGGATGGGTCGCGCGTGATTACAAAACGTATAATACCGTGCCTTGACGTGCGCGACGGCCGCGTCGTGAAGGGCGTCAATTTCACCGGACTGCACGATGTCTCGTCGCCGGTGGAGCTGGCGAAATTTTACAGCGACGGCGGCGCGGACGAGTTGGTGTTCTACGACATAACCGCGTCGCACGAGGCTCGCGGCATCTTCACGGACATTTTAACGGAGACCGCGAAAAACGTGTTCATTCCGCTGACCGTAGGTGGCGGGATAAGCTCGCTCGACGACTTTGACAGAGCGCTCAAGTGCGGCGCCGACAAGGTCAGCGTAAACTCCGGCGCCGTCGCGAACCCGGAGCTCGTCAGCGACGCCGCGCGGCTTTACGGCGACCAGTGCGTCGTGCTGTCCGTCGATGTCAAGCGTGTCGGCGGCGCGTTTCACGTGTTTCGGAACGGCGGACGTATCGACACCGGGCTCGACGCGATTGAGTGGATGCGGCGCGGCGCGGACAGCGGCGCCGGCGAACTCGTGGTAAACAGCATGGATACGGACGGCGTCAAGAGCGGTTTTGACATCGAGCTGCTCCGCGCGGTCGCGGGCGCGGTGTCCGTCCCGATAATCGCATCGGGCGGCGCGGGCGGCGCGCAGGACTTCATCGACCTCTTCCTCGCCCTCCCGGGAATAGACGCCGGTCTCGCGGCGTCTATCTTCCATTTCGGCGAGGTCACTATAGCGGACTTGAAATACCGGCTGCGCGAGGAGGGCGTAAACGTAAGGTTATGATCACATTAAGTAATATAGATGAACTTAAATTCGGCGCGGACGGACTCATCCCCGCCGTCGTCCAGGACGGCGGCTCGCGCCGCGTGCTGACTCTCGCGTACATGAACCGCGAGAGTCTGGAGATAACGCTCCGCGAGGGGTACACTTGCTTCTGGTCCCGCTCGCGCGGCGAGCTGTGGCGCAAGGGGGCCTCGTCCGGCAACGTGCAGCGCGTGCGCGGCGTCTGGTCCGACTGCGACGGCGACGCGCTGCTTGTCGTCGTAGACAAGAGCGGCCCCGCGTGTCACACGGGGGCCGACTCGTGCTTTGACTGCGGGGACGCCGACCGGTTCGGGGCGTCCGGTATTGTCGATGAACTGTATGCCCTTCTCGAAGATAGGCGCGAGCGTCCAAAGGCCGGCTCGTACACGACGTATTTGTTTGAGAAGGGACTGGATAAGATTCTCAAAAAGATCGGGGAGGAGACGACGGAGGTCGTCATCGCGGCAAAAGGCGGCGAGCGCGCGGAAATCGTATACGAGGCCGCCGACCTGGCCTACCACATGCTCGTTCTTATGGCCTCCGCGGGCATATCGCCTGACGAGGTGCGCTCCGAACTGCGCTCGCGCCATATTGTTGACAGCAAGGTCAAACAGGAAAAAATGCGATGACGGCTGTTCGCGCGCAATGACCGCTCTCTCCCGTTCCTTTCGCTCCGGCGAATTTGTCTACTCGGGCGATCGCGGCGCCGGCGTCGGGACGGTGCCGGATTCAGACCCGTCTGCGGAAGGGGTCCTGTCCAGCGTTATCCGGAGCGTCAGCGTCTCGCCCGCGCGGTAGACGACTATGTCAACCGTGTCGCCCGGTCTGTATTTTTGCTTGGCGAGCTTGAGAGTGTCGCTCGACGTCACGGTGAAGTCGCCCAGTTTTGTGATGATATCCCCTATCTTCACCCCGGCGGCCTCGGAGCACGAGCCTTGTTCCACGGTGGACACGTAGGCGCCCTCCGCCATATTATAGTACTCCGCGGTCGAGGCGCTCACCGTCCGCACGCTGACTCCCAAATACGCCTTGTCGGTCACGTAGCCGGTCGCTATCAGCTGTTCCGCGATATGCACCGCGTCGTTTATCGGTATCGCAAAGCCGAGACCCTCTATGCCGAAGTCCATGTATTTCGCGGAGACTATGCCTATGACCTCGCCGTTTGAGTTGTACACGGGTCCGCCTGAATTCCCGCTGTTTACGGCGGCGCTGATCTGGAACATGCTGATGCTGGTTTGACTGTCTACCGTCACCACCCTGTCGAGCGCGGAGATAATGCCGTCCGTCATCGTGTATTCAAGGTGTCCGAGCGGATCGCCGACGGCATATATACTCTCGCCGACTCTCGCCGCGTCGCTGTCGCCCGTCGTCACCGCGTTCAGTCCCGAGGCGTCGATTTTCAGTACGGCGACGTCGTTATCCTTTTCGGAACCTATGATCTGCGCCTCGTAGAACGAGCCGTCCTCCATATACACCTTCAGCGTATAGCCGGGCGACAGCGCCGCCTCGATGACGTGGTAATTGGTGAGGATGTAGCCGTCGTTTGATATGATGAATCCGGAGCCCGACGATGAAGTCGCGGCGCCCCAGAAACTTCCCTGAGCGTTAGCCGACGCCTCGGCTGTCACGCTTACCACTTGCTTGCGCGCCGCTTCGTATATCGCGTTCGGCGACATGGCGCCCGCCGGACTCGTGAGCGCCTGCGTCCCGCCCTCAATCGACGGAGGCGCGGACTGTGACGGCGGGTTGCCTAGTACGACTGTGGTCGCCGACGCGCCGTCCTCCTGCCCGTTATACCTGTACTCCACCACGCCGTACGCGCCCGCGGCGCCCGCCGCCGCGCAGACTACCACAAGACACGCCGCCCGCAGGAATCTCCCGAACCCTCCGCGCCGCCCGCGCGCTTTCGAGTTCTCTCGCCCGTCCGCCGGCGCTGAGCGCCTGTGCTGCGAGTACTGCGCCGGATCCGGAATTCCCGGCGTGTACGCGTTTATCTCCCGCTCCGGAAGCGCGCGGTAGTCCGCCTCGCTCCAGTTCCTCGGCTGCCGGTCGTCCATAGGCGGCGCGGGCGACTCATCCCCGGCAAAGGGCGCTCGCTCCGCGTCGGCGGCGTTCACGCGCTCTCCGCCCACATAGGGGCGCGCGCCCTCCGGCACCGCGGCCGTCCGTTCTGAAAACGGACGCCGGACGCCGTCCTCCGGCGCGCGGGGAGCGCCGCCCGCGCTCTCCGGTTCCCCGGACGGCGCGGGGGGAATGCCGCTCGTGCTGTTATACTCCGGCTCGCCGTCTGTATAACCTCCGCCATAGTTGTAATTCATGGTATTACCTCCTTAATATACAATCCGATACGTCCGCGGCCGTCCGCCGCGCCGCTCTGAACACATGATACGGCATTTTTATGTACATTACATGAACAGATTGATAACAAATTTCAAATGATCCGTTAAAAAATCATTTCGACCGCGGCGTCCCGCGCGGTTCCTGCCCTAAACATTTTTCGTCAAAAAATTCCGGAACCCTATTGCATTCCGTTTCGCGGCGTGATAATATACCGTCGCGAGGCCGGTAAAACGGGCCGCGGCGGTCGCGAGGCGCTTGAACACCTCACGACGCGAGTAGGGACTCTGTTAAAGGAAAGGCCTACAAGCACAGGTTTCCCCGCCGCCACAGCTACGAAAGTATACACGTTTCGGCGTGTATTCGCAAGCAAGGCCGTGCGGAGTAAGGAAATCCGGGCGACGCTGAATTGAATACGCCCTCCCGCGCTTTTCCCCGGTACATACGGCGCGGCGGCGTTGATTGGGCGCGTAGGTAACGGGGGCGAAAGCCCCGGGCGGATAAAACCGCCGAAGTTCCCTGCGCGCCCGTTTTTGC
>JAITKI010000063.1 GCA_031278515.1 Oscillospiraceae bacterium
CCAAGGGCGGAGGGGAGCGCCCTTACGGGCTTTATGTCTCCGCCCTTGGTAGGCTACCATTCCCACACTCACTGTAAAGTGGCTTTCGCGGCATAAATAGGCGCCAAAAGTGAGACAAAGTCTCGTGCGGTTTTGTGAGACAATATCACATACCGTTCAGAAAAATTGCGCCCTCCGTTTCGATTTTTGTTGACATGCCGTTTCGCGCGGCGTATAATACATGGTAATGCGAATTATTCGCATGTAAATAGGGCGGCGCGCTTTGATTCACGACGCGGCGCCCGGTATAATGAAGGTAAAGGTGGCGCGAAGGTTGAAAAAGACAATGATGAAAAAGACAGCGGCGGAACCCCTGGCGGTGTGCGGAAAAGATGGCGGAAGACGATTTTTGGGAAGACGATTTTTTGAGTTTTTTTCTGAAAAGGCATTGCATTTCGGGAAGAACCGGTATATACTCGCGGGTGTGCTTACTGTGATCGGTTCGCTTTTGCTCGCGGGATGCGGCGGCGGGCAGACGTCCCCGTCCGACGAGGTCGCCGTTGGCGCCACTACCACTGACGACGGCGTTTATGAGGCCGAATCGCCGGCGGAGACCGGGCGTGACTCCGCGATATCCGTTTATGCCAGCTTCTACCCAATGTACGATTTTGCCGTCAAGCTCGGCGGCGACAAGGTGAACGTCGTAAACATGACGCCGTCCGGCACGGAACCACACGACTGGGAACCCACGGCGTCCGACGTGTCCGGTCTCGAGAGTGCCGACGTGTTCGTCTATAACGGCGCGGGGATGGAGCACTGGGTCGAGGACGTGTTGGAATCCCTGCAAAACGCGGATCTCATAGCGGTCGAGGCGTCAAAGGGCGCGGAACTGATCGAGGGCGGACACGGACATGACGACGAAGAGGATCATGAGGACGAAGAAGAACACGGGGACGAGGAAGAGCACGGGGACGAGGAAGAGCACGGGGATGAGGGCTTCGACCCCCACGTGTGGCTCAGCCCCCGGTACGCAAAGGTCGAGATGGCGAATATCCGCGACGCGTTCAAGCAGGCCGATCCCGCAAACAGCGAGTACTATGACGCAAATTACGCGAAGTACGCCGGCGAACTCGACGAGCTGGACGGCGAGTTCACCGACGCGCTCTCTGAATTTTCCGGCAGGGATATAATAGTCGCGCACCAGGCGTTCGGCTACATGTGCGCCGCGTACGGTCTGAATCAGGTTCCGATAGCGGGACTGTCTCCCGAGTCCGAGCCCGACCCCGCCCGCATGGCGGAGATAATTGATTTTGCCACGGAACACAACATCAAGGTCATATTCTTTGAGGAACTCGTGAGTCCCAAGGTGGCGGAGACTATAGCGGAGGCCATAGGCGCGCAGACTGCCGTGCTCAACCCTCTTGAGGGACTGAGCGACGAGGATTTGAGCTCGGGCGCCGACTACTTTGCTGTTATGCGCGCGAATTTGGAGGCTCTCCTGAGTGCGCTGCGATAACCGTTAACCGGGGGAGAATTGAGTGCCGATGCCCGAAGTGATCAGCGCGGACAATGTAAGTTTTCAGTACGGGGACGAGCTCGTCTTCTCAAAAATCAGCTTCGCGGTCGGCAGCGGGGAATTTGCCGCCGTCATAGGCGCGAACGGGGCGGGCAAGAGCACGCTGCTGCGGATGCTGCTCGGGGAGCTCGCGCCGTCGTCCGGCGCCGTCCGCCTGTTCGGGCGGGACGTCCGGGATTTCAGACAGTGGTCGCGGCTCGGCTATCTCGCGCAGGACGGCGCGGCCGTCGGGGTGAATTTCCCGGCCACGGCGGAGGAGATTGTGACCGCCAACTTATTTTGTGAGATCGGCCTCATGCGTTTCACGAAGAAGCGCCACAGGGACAAAGCGCTGCGCGCGCTGGAGCGCGTGGGTATGGGCGGATATTCAAACCGGACGCTCGGCGGCATGTCGGGCGGACAGCGGCAGCGCGTCATGCTGGCGCGGGCGTTGGTGGGAGAACCGGAACTTCTGTTGCTCGACGAGCCGACCAGCGGCGTGGACGAGGGCGCGTCGGACTCAATCTTCGCTCTGTTGTCGGAGCTTGGCAGCGAGCGCGGGCTGACCGTCGTCGCCGTGACGCACGACGTGGCAATGGCGTCGCGGTACGCGTCGAGGGCGCTCTGTCTGGAGTACGGCTCCCTTGTCGAGCTCGGTCGGGAGCAATTGGCCGAAGAGTTGACTCACAGACACAGACACGCGCGTCCCGGCGAAATTATTCCGGAAGATTGACGGCGCGCCCGGTAGTTCCGGCGTCTGCGGAAAGGATTTGCGGATTATGGCGATACTGACACACGGCTTCATGCGGCGCGCTTTTCTGGTGGGGATACTGCTCGCCGTCATCATACCGTGCATCGGCGTCGTCGTCGTGCTCAAACGCCTGTCCATGATCGGAGACACGCTCTCCCACTCGTCGCTGGCAGGCGTGGCGGCCGGCCTGATATTGGGAATAAACCCGATAATCGGTGCCGGGGCGGTATGCATAGTCTCCGCGCTCGGGATAGAGGCGATACGCAAGCGGATGCCCGGATTCTCGGAGATATCCATCGCCATAATGATGTCCGCGGGCGTGGGACTGGCCGGCGTATTGTCCGGCTTTGTCAAGAGCGCCGCTAACTTCAACAGCTTTTTATTCGGCAGCATCGTCGCAATCAGCGGCTTCGAATTGAAACTTGTGATCGGCGTGAGCTGCGCGGTGCTGCTCGTCTTCACGCTACTGTACAAGGAACTCTTCTACGTGGCGTTCGACGAGCGGGCGGCGCGTCTGGCGGGTGTGCCTGTCCGGGCTGTCAACTTCGTATTCACTATACTTACGGCCGTCACGGTGGCGGTGGCGGCGCGCACCGTAGGCGCGCTCATCGTGTCGTCAATGATGGTGGTTCCGGTGGCGTGCGCCATGCAGCTCGGCAAAAACTACAGGCAGACCGTAATCGGCGCCGTGTTGTTCGCCGTGGCGTTTACTGTGGCGGGTCTGTTTATCGCGTATTACGCGCGCCTGAAGCCGGGAGGCGCCATAGTGCTGCTCGGCGTCTTGTGTCTCATATCCATTCCGGCGGCCAAACGCGCGTACGCGTCGCTGCGGAAACACGCGGGGTGATCGTATTTTGAGCGGGACTGCGCCGCAATGGCCCGACGGTGTGCGCCGGACGAGACAGCGGAAGATAGTGTTCGACATACTCGCGGACGCCGGCAAGCCGATGAGCGCAATTGAGATATGCTCCCGAACCGAGGCTGCGGGACAGCCCGTCTGGCTGTCGACCGTCTACAGGATACTGGAGACGTTTGTCAGGGAGCGCGTCGCCGAAAAGCTGACCGTGATGGACAGCGATATGGCGTTTTACGCTCCGGCCGGCCCGGACAGCCACAGGCATTACGCCGTGTGCATAGGTTGCCGGAAAATAATCTCGATGGAAAACTGCCCGATGGACATGTTCCTCCCGCAGCTCCGGGACGAGGGTTTCCGGGTGACGGGCCATAATCTTGAGGTCTACGGCTACTGCGGCCAATGTAACGAACACGGAGGTATCTGAACCACATTATGACGGCAAGCATGTACATTGTTTCGGGTTTCCTGGGAGCGGGGAAAACCACGCTTATCCGAAAGTTACTAAGCGAGGAATTTCAAGGCGGGAGGGTCGTCCTCGTCGAGAACGATTTCGGCGAAGTCAGCGTCGATGCCGCGCTTATGCGCTCGTCCGGCGTCGAGGTCGCGGAACTGTCCTCCGGTTGCATTTGCTGCAATATATCGGGCGATTTCAAAAAATCGCTGCGCGAACTGCTCCTGCGATACGAACCGGAGAGCGTCATAATCGAGCCGTCCGGCGTCGGCAAACTATCCGAAATCGCGGACATGTGTTCCGACCCGTCCATAGCTGCGTCGGCCGAACTCAAAAGCAAAATAACCGTGGTGGACGCCGGGCGGTGCAGGATGTACTCCGACAACTTCGGAGAATTTTTTGAGGACCAAATCGCGAACGCCGACGCCGTGGTTCTGTCAAGATGCGAGGAATATCACGACAGGCTCGACGACGCGCGCGCGCTGACGCGCGAATTGAACGGGCGGTGCGCGATATTCGCCTCGCCGTGGCCTGAATTGGACACCGCCGCGCTGCTGTCGCCCGCGGACGGCGCCGTCCGGGACGGCGGCGCTTGCGGCTGCGGCGCTTGCGGCTGCGGCTGTTCCGACGACTGCCCGGACGGCGATGAACACCACCATTCCCACGGCGCCGCGGATGTGTTTAACACCGTCACCGTCCGTTCGCGGAGGGAATTCGACGAGAGCGAGCTGAGCGGCGCCGTCGCGGAAATGGAATCGGGCGGGGGGCTCCTTCGCGCGAAAGGAGTTCTGCGCGGGCGCGACGGCGGCTTTTGGGAGCTGCAATACGTACCCGGCGAACTGAAAATCATGCGGCGGGCGTCCGGGAACGACGACGGCGTGCTGTGCGCCGTCGGACATGGGCTCGACCGCGAAAAAGCGGCGTTACTCTTCGGCGGAACACCGGGGGATGGCTGAATGTCCGTACCCGTCTACATCGTCACGGGCTTTCTCGGTTCCGGCAAGACTACATTCACTAAGAACCTGCTCAGCGAGCCCGACCGGCGCGGCCTGAATATTCTCACGGCGCAGTTTGAGTCCGGCTTGGAGGAACCGGCGGACGACTGCGAAAACAGAGAGAACGCTGTGTTCCCGGTTAAGCTGCTGGAAACCCGGCCTGACGAAATCGTCAATGAACTCTCGGAGCGCGTCCGCGCCGGTATCGGTCCCCACAGTCTCGCGCCTGATGAGATATGGATTGAGTGGAACGGCATGTTCCCGTTCGAAAGGCTCCACTCTATGCTGTTGCGTCCGCCGCTGCGGGGACTGTGCGGCATAAGACGTGTCATACACATAGCGGACGCTCAGACGCTCGGAGGCCTGCTCGGCGGGACGGGGAGCGCGCTGCCTGAGCAGATAGCGAGCAGCGATTTCGCCGTCGTGCGGGGGACGCGCGGCAGCGGTGAACTGAGACGGACGCGCGGGCTTCTGCGGAGCGTAAACCCCGGTATGCGCGTCTGTGACGCCGACATTTTCAGCGCCGACGCATTGAATCACCCCCGCGCCGCGCCGTCACGCGCCCGCTTTATAAGACTGCTGTACGGGCGCGACGTTTCGCCGCTGAGCGCGTTTTTCCTGTTTGCTGTCACGCTGGCGCTCGTCTGGCTGGCCGCCGCGCCCGCGCTGGAGCGCGTGGGCGTACCCGCCGGCCGCGCCGTCAACGTATTCCTCGGCATCATACTGCAGGCCGTCCCATTTTTGCTTATCGGCGTGCTGCTGTCGTCGGCGGTCGAGGTTTTTGTGACGCGAACGGCTATTGAGACGCGCTTCCCGAGAAATCTGGGCGCGGGAATGCTCGCGGCCGTTCTGGCGGGCTTTTTGCTGCCCGTCTGCGACTGCGCCTCGATACCGATATTCAGGAGTCTCGTCAGGAAGGGCGTTCCTCTGCCGGCTGCCGTAACGTTCATGGCGGTCGCGCCCGTTATCAACCCTGTCGTCATGCTGTCTACATACTACGCGTTCGGGGGAGACTTGGGCGTGGTCGCCGGCCGCGCGGCGCTCGGCATCGTCTCCGCCGTGCTCATAGGACTGACGTTCGCCATCCGTCCGCCGCGCGGCCGCGCGCTGACGGGCGGCGGGGCGACATACGGCGGCGGCGCGGAAGCCCCGGCGTCGCCGGCCGGAAAACTCGCGCTGCTCCTGCGCCACGCGCAGACGGAATTCTGGAATGTCGGGAAATATCTCGTGATAGGAACGCTCGTGTCCGCCGCAATTCAGTCGTCAGGGCTGTCGCTTTTTGCGAGCGCAAACTCCGGCGCCGGTCCGGCCGCGTCGCTGGCGGCCATGATGGCGATGGGTTTTGCGCTGTCGCTCTGTTCGTCGTCGGACGCCGTCGTCGCGCGCAGCTTCGCGGGTCAATTCCCGCAGGTCGCGCTGATGGGCTTTCTCGTGTTCGGGCCGATTATGGACATCAAAAACGCCGCGTTGCTCTCGTCCGGTTTCACCGTCCGGTTCATTGTCCGCCTCGCGCTGACGGCGTTTTTTGTCTGCTTTTCGGTAGTATTTCTCCGGTACTGTCTTATTGTTTGACGGCGTCTCCGGCAAAATTCGGATAAGGGCTCGTTTTGAGAGATGTGAGAGATGTGAGAGGTGTGAGAGAATGCGAGCGAGAGGTTTTGATCCGCAGATTTTTTTGGAAGCGCTGATGTGCTCCGTTTTCGCGTGTCTGTTGCTGTATCTTGCCGTAAGCGGGGAATATCTGCTGTATCTCTCCCCGAGAATGAGACCATACCTGTATTTCGCGGCGACTGTCATGCTCATCTGGGCGGCGGCCGGGACGTTCCGGCTGTTCAGAGCGCGCCGGAGACCGCGCTGCGCCCACTGCGCCGTGCTCCTGATACCCGTTCTGCTCATACTAATACCACACAGGGCCATGGGCGCCGGGGACGTGTCGTTCGGATACGTCGCCGGCGGAGGATCGGGCGTGAGCGACGCCGACAGCCGGCAACCGGGGGATACGGCGCCCGGCGCGGAGGACGGCGCCTCCGATCCCGTCTCCGCGCCGCCCGGCCTTGCCGGCCTGGACACGGAAAACAGGCGGATAACGATAGGCGACGACGATTACTACCTTTGGATATGCGAGATTTACGACAACCTGGACATGTATGTGGGCTACACGGTGTCGGTCACAGGTTATGTACTCAAGGGCGAGGGAATAACCGGCGATGGCGAATTCGTGCCGGCGCGTCTCATGATGTCGTGCTGTGTCGCCGATCTGGTGGCGTGCGGTATACTGTGCCGGTATGACGGCGCCGACGAACTAAAAAACGACGAGTGGGTCGCCGTCGAGGGCGTCCTCGAAAGGGGCGAGTACATGGGCTATGAGGAAGCGCGTCTATCCGCCGTGTCGGTGACTCCCGCCGAACCTATCGAAGGCTTTGTGTACACGTACAGCCAGTGAGCGGTTTGTGCGTGTTGAAATCCCCTCCGTAACGCGGTATAATACAGGCGGGAAAACTGTTTCCGAATATAGTGAAAGCCGGTGAGCGTGTGGCGTACGAAGAAAACTATATGCGCATCCCCGAAATTCTACCCCCGCGTGACGACGGGGTGTTCAAAACGATTCTCACCCACCCGGATGCGGAGCCCGTCCTGCGCGACATTCTGGAGAGCATACTGGGAAGCCCCGTCACAGATATCGTTGTGCGCAACGTGGAAACGCCTGTCTCCGACATCAACGAGAAGCGCGAGCGTTTCGACGTCAACTGCAAGATAGGCGGCGACAGGCAGGCGGAAATCGAAATGCAGGCCGACCCGATGAAAGGCGACAGCGCGGGTACACGGCACGAGAATATCCGCAGCCGGTCGGTATTCAACCTGTGCAGCTTGCACGCCTCACAGCCGGGCAGGGGCGTACGGTACGGCTCCCTCATGCGGAGCTTCCAGATAATATTCTGCAACTACACGGTGTTCCCGGAAAGGGACGGCTACACCAGCCGGTTCAGTTTCCGCGCGGAGGACGGCGGCGAGCTGAGCGACGCGGTGAATATAATATTCATAGAGCTGACGAAGCTGACAGGTCTGCTCAAAAAGCCCGCGGACGAGATGTCCCCGGGCGACATGTGGCCGATATTCTTCAAATACGCGGACAACCCGAAATATCGCAAGCTGATAGACGAATTGGCTTCAAAGAAGGAGGAGATCAACATGGCGGCGCGATTGCTTGCCAGCATTAGCAAGGATGAGAAGGAGCGTGCCCACTATCTCTCGCGGAAAATGTTCCGGATGGACCTGGAGCACAGCATGGCCGTGTCGCGCGACGAGGGGCGCGCGGAGGGGTTCAGGGATGGCGAGGCGATAGGTCGCAGGGATGGCAAGGTCGAAGGCAAGATCGAAGTCGCCAAAAATCTTCTGCTGGCGGGTCTGGCTCCCGCGGACATCGTCCGGGCGACGGGTTTGCCGGCCGCCGAAATCGAAAAGCTCATTCCCGGCGCTTAACCGTTAGTCCGCCCCCGCCAAGCTCCGGCAACTCCTTATCTCCGGGCAGCAGTTCCATCAGTTCTGCGACGAGCGGCCTCGCCTCGTCGGCGCGTCCCT
>JAITKI010000066.1 GCA_031278515.1 Oscillospiraceae bacterium
CCAAGGGCGGAGGGGAGCGCCCTTACGGGCTTTATGTCTCCGCCCTTGGTAGGCTACCATTCCCACACTCACTGTAAAGTGGCTTTCGCGGCATAAATAGGCGCCAAAAGTGAGACAAAATCATGTGCGGTTCATTGAGACAAAATCACATGCGGATCAGAAAAAAACGATAACAGCGTGATGGAATATTTTCGTTTGTAGCGGTTTTCGCTCTCCCGTCCTTTTCGGCGTAGGCGAAAAGAATTTTTGCACAGGAGTGCGTCCCGTCCTCACGAACTGCGCTAAGCAAGTTTCCGGCTAAAGCCGGGAACTTGCTCGCTCCGTCGTTCGTCCTCTCCCCACGAAGTCATTCGACTTCGCGGGGACCCCTATATAACAGAGCAAAAATTGTAATATTCCGCATTTTCCGGGGATTTATTCCTCGGAAAATGCTCCTTGCGAGCCGCGCACGGCGAGATCCCTGCTCCCGTGACTCGTTTGTGATGGCGAAGCCATCACAAACGAAAATATTTTTCAACGGCGACCGCTTGACAAGGAGGTTGCCGTTGTGATATGATGGTTGAGCAATGATTCAACCGTTCAATTTGGAGGCGCGAACGCATGAACACAAAGATTACCGAACTCGACCGCTGCGATTGTGACGCGATTCATGAGGAAACAATAGCGGCGGTTCGCGAAAAGATGCCGGACGACAGCATCCTCATCGATCTGGCCGACCTGTTCAAGGTGTTCGGAGACTCGACGCGCGTGAAAATCCTCTGCGCTCTGCAACACTCCGAGATGTGCGTCTGCGACATCGCCGTGCTGCTCGGCGCGACGAAATCGGCGGTGTCGCACCAGCTGCGGCAGCTGCGCCAGACGCGCCTCGTGCGGAACCGCAGGGACGGCAAGGTAGTCTATTACTCGCTCGACGACGAGCACGTTTCGACGGTGTTTGAGCAGGGACTGCTGCACGTCCGCGAGTGACGCGGTATGCAGATAAATAGCTAGCGCCCTTGCGCCGCGCGGGAAGCGCGTCTGCGGGCGCGTCTGGCGGTCTCCGTCGATCGGGCGCCGGCGCCGGTTGCGCGGGACGGGGCGGCTGCGGTCAGACGGTTGAATAAATTGTCAATTGTTCAAATGAAAGGGTAATTATTTATGGAAGCTATCATCCGCAAAGAGATAAGACTCGAAGGTCTGTGCTGCCCAAACTGCGCGGCGAAGATCGAGCGGGCGGCGGGCGGGCTGCCCGGCGTTCGCTCCGCGAATGTCGATATGATGACACAGAAGCTGACGCTTACCGCGGACGGCGATTCGAGTTTCCCTGATCTGCTCGCGGAAATCACGCGGATAGCGGCGCGGGTTGAGCCGGAACTAAAGGTTTCGCCGGTTGCCCGCTCGGGCGGGCTTGGCGGGACGCCCGACGCCAATCAGCGCGCGCCGCGCGAGGGAGAGAGCGCCGAGGGCGGACGCGGCGAGCGCGGTACGCTGCTCAGAAAAGCCCTCGTGTGCGCCGGCGCGGCGATGTTTGCCGCGGGGATGATTCTTGAATTGAGCCGGTGGGGTGAGCTCGCCGTATTCCTCACGGCGTATCTGCTCATCGGCGGCGAGGTCGTCGTCCTTGCGCTGAAAAACATTTCAAAAGGACAAATTTTTGACGAGAACTTCCTCATGAGCGTTGCCACCGTCGGCGCGTTCGCCATCGGCGAGTACCCGGAAGGCGCCGCGGTCATGCTGTTCTACCGGATAGGCGAGGCGTTTCAGGAATACGCGGTCGGAAGAAGCCGCAAGTCGATCACGGCGCTTATGGATATACGTCCGGATTTCGCAAACGTCATGGCCGGCGGCGAAGTCAGGCGGGTATCGCCGGAAGAGGTGAATGTCGGCGAGCTGATCATCGTGAAGCCAGGCGAAAGGATTCCGCTCGACGGCCTTGTGACAGACGGACGGAGCGCGCTCGACACGTCCGCGCTGACGGGCGAATCGCTCCCGCGCGACGTCGAGCCCGGATCGGAAGTCATGTCCGGTTCAATCAACAAGAACGGTCTGCTGACAATAGAGGTCAAAAAGCCTTTCGGCGAATCCACGGTGTCAAAAATCCTCGATCTCGCGCAGAACGTCAGCGGCGCGAAAGCGCCCGTGGAGAACTTTATCACAAAATTCGCGCGCTTCTATACTCCGGCCGTCGTGTTCGCGGCGGTCGCGCTGGCCGTCGCGCCTCCGCTCGTACTCGGCGGAGATTTCGCCGACTGGATCAACCGCGCCCTCGTGTTCCTCGTCGTTTCCTGCCCGTGCGCGCTCGTAATATCCATACCGCTCTCGTTTTTCGGCGGCATCGGCGGCGCGTCGCGCGGCGGGATTCTCGTCAAGGGGAGCAACTACCTCGACGCGCTCCACAATGTCGATACCGTCGTGTTCGACAAAACGGGAACCTTGACAAAAGGCATATTTATCGTGACGGAGATTACGCCGGCAAACGGGTTTTCCCGGGAGAGGCTGCTGGAGCTCGCGGCATACGCCGAATCCGGATCCAACCACCCCATTGCCGTGTCGATACGGAGAGCGTACGGCGGCGCCGTTTCCCGGGAACGCGTCTCGAGGTATGAGGAGATCGCGGGGCGCGGCGTCCGCGCCCGCGTGGACGAGGCGGATGTCCTGGCCGGCAGCGGCAAGCTGATGGCCGACGCGGACATAGCCGCCGAAAAACCGGATACGCTCGGAACAGTCGTGTACCTTGCGGTTGACGGGGTCTTTGCGGGACACATTGTGATATCCGACGAGGTGAAGCCGGACAGCGGCAAGGCGATAGCCGCGCTGAAAGCTCTCGGCGTGAGGAGAACGGTCATGCTGACGGGCGACAGCCGCGCCGTCGGGGATGAAATCGGGCGCGAACTCGGCATTGACGCGGTCTGTGCGGAGCTTTTGCCGCAGCACAAGGTCGAGCAGCTGGAAAAACTTTTTGAGACGAGGTCCGGTAAGGGAAAACTTCTGTTTGTCGGCGACGGCATCAACGACGCGCCCGTGCTGGCGAGAGCCGACGTGGGCATCGCGATGGGGGGCGTGGGTTCCGACGCCGCGATAGAGGCCGCCGATGTGGTGTTGATGACCGACGAGCCGTCCAAAATCGCGGACGCGATCCGCATCTCCAAAAAAACGCGCGTCATCGTAATCCAGAATATTGTCTTCGCGCTTGCCGTGAAGGGCGTAGTCCTCGCGCTCGGAGCGCTGGGATACGCCACGATGTGGGAGGCTGTGTTCGGCGATGTGGGAGTCGCGCTGATAGCTGTGTTGAACGCGATGCGGGCAATGCGGATCGCCGCGCCGCAGTCATAGAGACGGCGTCGGCGAAACCCGTCCGCAACAACGCCGTCCGTCTTTGTCGTCCGCAAGTATGCGGACGACAAAGAACGCGCCCCGAAACGGCGTAAAAGAGCCGTTTCGGGGCGCGTTGTGCTGCGGGACGGCGCGGACGGGGAGTCAGGCCGCGCCGCAGTCGGGTTTCGCCGGCGGACGCCGAGAGCGAAGCCTTATTATATGGACAGCTCTGTCCTGCGGATGAGGTCCGCCTGGCCGTCCGGGTGGAGTTCGACAAAGTACGCCGAGAACCCGGCGACGCGGACTACGAGATCCTTGTACTTATCGGGATTCTCCTGCGCGTCCTTCAGCGTCTTGGCGCTTACCACGTTGATTTGCAGTTCCATCCCGCCCATGCCGAAATATGTCTGAATGAGCTGCGAGAGCTTGCGCACGCCGTCCTCGCCGTTGAGCGCGTTCGGGTGGAACTTGAGGTTCATCAGTGTTCCGTTCGGGAACGACGTCTGCTTTATCGCCGCGACGGAGGAGATGACGCATGTCGGGCCGTTCTTGTCGTAACCCTGGACAGGAGCGATACCGTCGGCCAGCGGCTCTCCGGCGAAGCGCCCGTCGGGCGTCGCCTTTGTGCAGTAGCCGAACATGACGTTTGTGGTCACGGGGTACAGACCGGCGCTGTAGCGGCCGCGAGGCCCTGTCAGGGAATTTACGGCGTCGGCGAAGCATTGCGCCGCGAACGTCGCGTGCTCGTCGCACTCCGGGATGCCGTTGCCGTAGTGGTCGCACTCGTTGAGGATGTACGCGCGCATCTCCTCATAGCCCTCCCAGTTGGCCATGAGCGCGTCGTAAAGCTCGCGCGTTGTGTATTTCTTTTTGTCGAAGCAGACTTGCTTTATTATGTTGAGGCTGTCCGCAACATTGCCAATCCCAACGCCGGAGTCGCCCGTGGAGTTGTATTTGGCGCCGCCCCACATGACGTCCATGCCCTTTTCCATGCAGCCTTCCATAGTGGCCGACACGAGCGGCTGCGGCAGAACTTCGCGCGCGATGTATTCAAACGAGTTGATATTCATGATGTGCCACTTTACAAACAGCTCTACCTGCTTCTTATACGCCTCCTTGACCTGCTCAAACGTCTCCATCTCATACAGATGGCCGGTGGGGACGCCGACGCGCACGTTGGGCGTGCCGGGAGGAGCGGGCATAAAAGCGTTGAGCATCGGGACGGGCGTGTATCCGTCGTTGATGGCGAGCAGCAGGGCGTTGGCGAGGTTCATATAACTCTCCGTACCTGTTCCGCCGCACGCCGGCCATTCCGTGCCGCAGCCCGCAGGCTCGACGCAGCCTATCAGCGTGCAGTTGCGCGCGTCCTCGAGCGACAGACCGCGCGACATGAGCGCCGGAATGATGACCTCGTCGTTCTCATACGTCGGGACGCCGCCGCAGCGTTTAGTAACCTCAATGGCCGCCTCCCACAGCTCCGGAGGCGTGTTCTTGTGGATGCGCAGCGCCTGGGGCGGATCGTGCAGGACGAGACGCCCGACAGACTGGAGCATGGCGAACGTAGCCTTGTTCGAGGCGTCGTCGCCGTTCTTGTCCACGCCGCCCATCGTCATGAGCTGGCCGGAAGTGTAACCGGGATTAGACTGCGTCGCGCCGTAGCTCCACGGCTTGTTCATCTCGGCGACCTTGAGATAGAACAGATCCATGATCTCCTGCGCGTACTCGTCGGTGAGCGTTCCGTTTTCGATGTCGCGCTCCAGGTAGTCGCCCAGATACTGATCCACGCGCCCGAAGCTCATGCCGTGCATGTTCGCGTCGAGGCAGAGAGCCGTCTGGTACATAAACAGGCATTGTACCGCGTCCAAGAAGTTGCGGGCGGGCTTCTCGACAGTCCAGTTGAGAGTGTCGGCCATCATCTCCAGTTCCTTCTTGCGCGCGGGATTTGTCTCGGCGGCCGCCTTCTCCTCGGCGAGTTTAGCGTAGCGCTTTGTCAGCGTGATGATGCCGTCGCACACGATGGAGACGGCGCGGTAGAAGTTATACTGGTCGATGGTCTTGCCGGGGAGCGCGTTCGCGATGAGCTCTGCGCGCTTTGCCTCCGCCTCCGCCTTTATGGCGCCGAAGCCCTTGCGTATTGCGGTGTTATAGCCGGTGGCGAAGTGTCCGACGGGCGAGCCGGTCTGTCCGCGGCTGGAGAACATCGTAACGCCGTTGCCCGCGACGGGGAAATACTCGTCTACAATCTGAGCGTCCGTCTTGGCGCTCATGCACTCCTTCATCCAGAAATCCACCGTCGATAGGATGTACTCGCGGTCCTCCTCCGAGACGATATACGGATCGATCTCGCGCGTGGATATGTAGCGGCTGCCGATTTCCTCCTTGAGCCAGTCGACGGAGTTTTCCGGATACAGCGCGGCCGCGCGGTACTTGGCGGACTGCGCCCCGACGATTATCTCGCCGTCGTCGATGCGGATGGGGATGTTTTCCAGGATGTTCTTCAGGTTTTTGGCGCGTTTGAGTATTCCCTCCATGTCCGGGTTGTCCATGTAGAACTCCGTTATGAGTCTGTAGCGCGCCGTGCAGATCTCCGGGTCGGTGCTGCGGTATTTCTCACGCATCGCCGCCACGCGCGGTGTGACGGGCTTGAATGTAAACGCCATGATGTCAGCTCCTTTGCCTGATGGTATATTTTGTCCCGACTCATGCCCGCGGGCAATGCAGCCGGCAGACCGGTATAATATCCGTCTATGACATATTATAATGCGCCGCTCGAAAAATTGCAACAATTTTTCGAGCGGAATAATTTCGTTTGTCACGGCCGGGGCCGTAACAAACGAGTAACGAGGGTTGGATCTCGCCGTGCGCGGCTCGCAAAGAGCATTTTCCGAGGAATAAATCCCTGGAAAATGCGAAATG
>JAITKI010000074.1 GCA_031278515.1 Oscillospiraceae bacterium
GCGTCGTACTCGGCGACAATCACGGTGAGCGGCGGCGCGCCGTCGGGGTGGACGTTTACCAATGGAAGCGCGAACGTGAGCTTTACCGTAGCCCAAGCCAATATCGTCGGGTTTGCGAATCTCCCGAAAGTCTACGCGGGGGAGGCTGAGAGTGTTTCGAGTGGGTATGAGAGCGCGACGGCTGTCAGCAGCGCCTTGCTCCGCGACGGCACACACAATAAGGTCACGGCGTACTACGCGGGCGGCTCGGCGGAGGTTGCGGTCACAGGATGGACGTGTTCGACCTATAGTGCATCCGAGGCGGGAGAGTACGAGTTTACGGCGACGCTCGACACTCTTCCCGGAAATCTCGCGAACAGCAATAATCTCACAGCGACTGTCGTCGTACACGTCGCTCCGATACAGCACGGCATACAGCTTGACGCGAGCGGCTTTGCTTTCCCCGCCGAAAAATACGACTACGCCCCGCCCGCCGCGCGCGAAATAACTATAACGAGCATAGGCGTACAGGCAACAGGGGCGCTCTCCGCCGTTCTTTCGGGCGGCGACGTTTCGGCGTTTGAGCTTTCGGCGAGCGACATCGCAAGCATTGAAGCAAACGGCAGCTACAAGATAACAGTCGTCCCCAAAACGGGGCTTGGCAAAAAGACTTACACCGCGACACTCACGGTCGAAAAGTCCGCCAACGATGCCGCAAACCTCAAATCGAGAACGTACGCGCTATCCTTCACCGTCGCGCCAAACGATGTGTTGGGATTTGAGCCCGTCCCGGACATCGAGCTCTCCTACAATGAAAAGAATGCGGATGCGACACTCGCCGGCTTGCCGTCCCATGTCACGCCGATTCTCGCGAATGCCACGACGTCGCCGCCTAATATCGGCGTGAAATGGGCGGCCGACGCAAGTTACGGCAAGACCACACCGGGCAGTTACATCTTCACGGGAACGCTGGACACGGCTCAGCTTGGCGATAACTACGCAAACCCGCACGATTTCACGACCGTCACGGCGCGCGTCGTCGTGGCCGAGCCCATAAACGCCGAAACTCCGATGATAGCGGAAAATCCGACGGACTTTGACGGCGTCGTCGGCGCGCCGCCCACGCTCGAGGCAAAGGTGCAGAAACTCACGCAGGAGGGCGGCGCGCTGTCCTACCAGTGGTACAGCGGCGCCGTCAACACCTACAGCGGCGCGCCCGTACAGGACGCGACCGGCGCGACGCTCACCGTTGAAGACGAGCCGGGTACCCGCTACTACTGGTACGAGGTCACAAATACAAATAGCGGGACTTCCATAACGGGCGAGAGTACCGCCGTGACGCGCAGCGAGCTTGTCAAAGTGACGCTGCGATACGCGAAGCTGACGGTCAAGAACGGCGTGATCACGGGCGGAGATTACGACGGCGAGACATTGGGAGAGTACAAAGCCGGCGATACCGTGACAATCAAAGCGAACGCCGCCCCCTCCGGATATACGCTTGGCGGCTGGCGCGAGAACACTCTGCACGGCGTGGCGCTCCCGACAGGGACTCCGAGCGAGATAAAAATTACGATACCCGCCGGGGACGCGGAGATAGAGGCGCTGTACAAGATGATATCGTATTACCCGCAGTTCTCTGTGCAGCCGGGCGGCGGAGAAACCGGGAAAGACGGCGAGACCGAAGCGGACGAATCCGACGGGGACGCGTCCGACGGGAACGCGGAAGCGGGCGAGCGCGAGAGACACAACCCGTTCACAGACGTGAGTGAGGACGACTGGTTTTACTCCGATGTGGAATTCGCCTATGAGCGCGGCCTGTTCACGGGCACGGGAGAGGACACGTTCTCTCCGGGGATGCCCATGACGCGCTCCATGCTGGTGACGGTGCTGTACCGTCTCGCTGGCGGCGGAGAGTGGGTGGAAGACAGCGGCGTATTCGCGGATGTCGAACCGGGACTGTGGTACTCTGAGGCGATAGCGTGGGCGGCGAAGCAAGGTATCGTCAACGGCGTAGGGGATAATCTGTTCAAGCCGGACGGGGATATCACCCGGCAGGAGCTTGTGACGGCGCTGTACCGGTATGTCAAATGGGCGGCGTCAAACGGCGCACACCCGGAGTTCGAGACGATTTTGGGCGTCACGGGCGTCGTACCGTTCGACGATTCGGATGTCATAGCGGACTGGGCGCGGGAGGCCGTGCTGTGGGCTTACGACAACGGGATTGTGCAGGGCAGGCCGGGGAACGTGTTCGACCCGAAAGGCAGGGCGACGAGAGCGGAAGTCGCGGCGATACTGCGGAGGTTCATAGTATCGGCGGAGGCGATGTCAGTGCCGGAGGCGGAGTCATTGGCGCCGGAGACGGAGTCATTGGCGCCGGAGACGGAATCGGAAGGGGAGTAGCCGCTTCCGGTTCACCCTGAAAAAGCGCCGCGTTTGCTTGCGAACGCGGCGCTTTTTGATGCCGCCGTCACACCTCCCGCAGAGAAATTCCGCCCGTAAAGTAGAAGTTGTAATCGCGGTTGAGAGTGCCGCTCCCGGCAATCTCCATGTGTCCGCCGATGAGGATTCTTATTCCCGCAATCAAGGTCAAACCGATCTGCCGCAGCGACGCCGCCCTTGTCGTATGGGACGGCGTCGCGCCGCTGTATCCCGTATTTACGATGAGCTTTGTCGTCGGGATCGGCGTGAAGGTGTTGATGCTCGGCGCCGCGACATATAGCTGCATAAAGGGATAGACCGTAAGGCCCTGGGGAAATGTGTAATCCACGCGTGTACTGACAGTCATGTAGATGCTTTCGACGACAGCATTGAACGGCAGGGAAAACACGTCCTGATTATCTCCCGACAGCGCCACTGTTCCATCCGAGGCCAATGTTATCACAGGGGACGCCCCGGCAAAAGTTATCGCGCTGACGGTCGTCGCCGAGCCCGTGCGGCTTGTCGTCGAGCGCGGCGCGGTATGAGACGCGAACGGAATTACCGCCATACCTCCGGCAGAGCCGGCGGCGCCCTGTGGCCCCTGCGCGCCCTGCGGGCCGGTAGGCCCGGCATCGCCCTTGGGTCCCTGCGGGCCGGGATCTCCTTGCGCGCCTTGCGGTCCGGCGGCGCCCTGTGGCCCCTGCGCGCCCTGCGGGCCGGTGGGCCCGGCATCGCCCTTGG
>JAITKI010000076.1 GCA_031278515.1 Oscillospiraceae bacterium
CGGTCTGGCCAAGATGCGGACGAGGGTGGCGCTCTCGCTCATAGCGATGAACGCGCTGGCGATAAGCAAGCTCAGGCGCGGCGTGAAGAAAGGGTTGGCGGCGGCGACGCGGACAGGGCTGCTACCCGCCGCGTAACGGTTCGGAAAGACAACTGAACAGTCGAGCAAAGCGGCCCTGCGAAACACGCAGGGCTTGGCGGTGTTGCGCAAAAATGCAATCTGACTGGTTTTCCACAGTATGTGGAAAACCGTAGTACCCATGGACTGCCGTCAGACCCCCTTCCCGCAACACTCCCCGCAACTAATTCGCCGCAAAACAGCTACAAACGAAAATATTCTCTGCTGTTGCGGCTGTCGTTGCGGCTTTTACTGACTGTTACTGGCATAATTGAAGAGGTCGTTGAGTTCATCTTCATCTATGACCTTGACGCCTAGCGCTTCCGCTTTTTGCAGTTTGGAGCCGGCGTCGGCGCCGGCCACGACGTATGTCGTATTCCTTGATACGGAGGACGACGTTTTACCGCCGAGGCTTTCTATAAGCGCCGACGCCTCCGCGCGCGTATAATTGCGGAGCGAACCCGTGAGCACGAACGTCATGCCGCCGAATTTACCGTCCGCCGTTGCGGGACGCTCCGCTGTCATGTTGACGCCCGCGTCCCGCAGCAGGCGCAGCAACCGTTTTGACTGCGGCGCGGCGAACCAGTCCACGATATTTTGCGCCGTGACCGCTCCGATGTCGTCTGCGGATGTCAATTCTTCGGCGGACGCGCGCTCGAGCTTGTCCATCGAGCCGAATTGCGCCGACAGCGCGCGGGCGGCGCTCTCGCCGACCTGCGGTATACCGAGGGCATACAGCAAGCGCCCGAGGCCGCCGCTTTTTGATCTGTCGATTGCGGCCATCAGGTTTTCCGCCGATTTTTTGCCCATGCGCGGAAGCTCCGCGACGGCGTTGGCGTCGAGACTGTACAGATCCCCGGCCGAGCGTACGAGCCCCGCTTCCAGAAGTGACTGCGCGACGGCGACTCCCAGCCCCTCTATATCCATCGCCTTGCGCTGCGCGAAGTGTACGATGTGGCGCACGCGCTGCGCCGGACACTCCGCGCCGAGGCAGCGCACGGCGGACTCTCCCTCAACGCGCGTCACGGGGCCGCCGCACTCCGGGCATGTCGTGGGAAAGGAATACGGCTCGAGCCCCTCCGGGCGCTCAGAGAGTACAACGGAGAGCACCTCCGGTATTATCTCACCGGCCTTGCGTATGACGACGAAATCGCCTATGCGGATATCGCGTTCGCGTATGAAGTCCTCGTTGTGCAATGTCGCGTTTGAGACCGTAGTACCCGCCAGACGCACGGGCTCGACGACGGCTTTCGGCGTGAGCGCGCCCGTTCGGCCTACCTGTATGACGATGTCGAGAATGCGCGTCGTCTTTTCCTCAGGCGGGTATTTGTACGCCACGGCCCAGCGCGGCGCCTTCGACGTGCTGCCCAGACGCGCGCGCGCTTCGAGAGAGTTGAGTTTGACGACGGCGCCGTCTATATCGTAGTCCGTATCGTCGCGGTTTTCCCCGTACTCCGCGATTTTCTCGATGCACCCGTCCATATCTCCGCAGACGGCGCGCCGCACCACGTTAAACCCCGCGCCGTCCAGATAGCGCAGCGCGTCCTCGTGCGTCTCAAACTCCATTCCGCTCACGGACTGGATGTTGAATATGATGATGTCCAGACAGCGCGACGCCGTCACCTCGGGGTCGTGCTGCCGCATTGAACCCGCAGCGGCGTTGCGGGGGTTGGCCAGCGGCGCCTGACCCTCGCACTCGCGGCGCCCGTTGATTCGCGCGAATACGCTCTTTGGCATGTACACCTCGCCCCGCACGGCCAGACGCGCGGGCGCGCCGTCGATGCGCCGCGGCACGGAGCGTATAGTCGTCAGGTTTTCCGTGACATCCTCGCCCGTGACGCCGTCGCCTCGCGTCGCGCCGCGCGCCAGCACGCCGTCCTCATAATACAGCGCCACAGACAGCCCGTCTATCTTCGGCTCGACGACGTAGCCGCTCCCCGACGCGTACTCCCGCGTCCGCTCGCCGAACGCCCGCAGGTCGTCAAACGAGAAAACGTCGTTCAGGCTTTCCAGCGGAGGCGAGTGGGTCACGGGAGCGAACGACGGCCCCGCGCGTCCGCCCACCTTCTGCGTTGGGGAGTCCGCCGTGATCATTTCGGGATTTGCAGCCTCAAGCTCCCGCAACTCGCGCGTGAGCGCGTCGTATTCAAAGTCGCTTATCAGCGGCGCGTCCATATCGTGGTACGCCGTGTTGTGCCGCTCTATCTCCGCCCTAAGGCGCGCGATTTTGTCTTTTGCGTCCATTTTGTGTTAAATCTCCCGTCACTCGTTTGCGATGGCGAAGCCATCACAAACGAAATTATTCAATTCGTCGTGTACACGCGCGGCACATCTCCGACTATTATCGTCTCGGCTACGGCGACGCGTGTCGTCACGTCGGTACGCACCTCGTTGCCCGGCACGAGTATGTCTATGCGCGCGGATATTGTGAGAGACAGCGTGTGGCGCGTCTGGTTTATCCCAGCGTCGGAGAAGTCGTTCGCGAACCGGGCGCTCACGTCTGTTATCGACTGAATTTTGATGGGCAGTTCAGGGCCGCGTCCGGACAGCAACATGCCGCCTATCACGCTGCCGAGCGGGATCGACGCGCCGGCTGTCGTCGTATTGAAAGGGCGCTTTGTGACCGCGCTCGTTATGCGCGCGCACGCCGAATTTATGAGCGCCATATTTGTGACGAGCGCCGTCACCCTGCCGGCGCTGTCCTTTTCAAGCGCCACGAGCTTGCCGTATTCCAGCCCGCCGCGCGCGATCTCATCCCCGATGACCGCGTTGATCTCGCGTATGACAAAGCCGCGCGCTTCCGCTCTCGCCAGCGTCGCGACGGTCGGGCGCGCGTGCGCCACCGACAGCGACAGAGCCAGATAGAGCGCCATGAGCGCAAACGCGAACTTCAGCGGAAAGCCGCGCTTCCGCCCCGCGCGTCCGCCCGGGCGGCGCCACTGCCGCCGCCTGAGAGCGCGCGCGAACCCGCAACGCGGCGCCCGCCTTCCCGACGACACGCGCCTCACCTCCCAAACGCAAGGATTCCATACCGCAATAACCCGCGCGATATACCGCTGCGGATTATATATTTTATGCGTTTGGCCGGCGGTTGTTGAATGATTTGGCCGCCATGCGGACTCTTTGCGGCAAAATCACCGAGCGTCCGGCCCGGCGCCGCTTCCCGTCAGCATCTGCGCCGCCGTCATGACGCCGATTTTGCCCGCCTCATATGTGAGTCCGCCCTGCAGATACGCGGTGTACGGCGGACGCATAGGCCCGTCCGCCGACAGCTCGATCGAGGCGCCCTGCACGAATGTTCCCGCCGCCATTATGACGGGACATCCGTAGCCCGGCATGTCCCAAGCCTCCGGCACGGCGAACGCGTCTACGGGAGCGCCCGCCTGTATTCCCCGGCAAAACGCCTCCAACAGCTCGGGACGCCCCAGCTCTACCGACTGTATTATATCATGGCGGGGCGCGTTCCAGCCCGGATTTACGCGATACCCCAGAAGCTCCATGAGCCGCGCGCAGAATATCGCCGTTTTGAGCGCCTGGGCGACGGTGTGCGGCGCCATGAACAGCCCCTGATACAGAAGACGTCCGTCTGTGAGATTGGGGCCGCACTCGCCGCCAATACCGGGCGAGGTGAGTCTGAACGCCGCCGCCTCCACGAGGTCGGATCTGCCGGCGATATAGCCGCCGGCGGGGGCGAGTCCGCCGCCGGGGTTTTTTATCAGCGATCCGGCGACGAGATCCGCACCGGCGTGCGTCGGCTCGCACGGCTCTGTGAACTCGCCGTAGCAGTTGTCCACTATCACAGCGGCGCGCGCGTTTACCGCGCGCACGGCTCCGGCGATCTCCCCCGTGTCGTCTACGCTCAGCGCGCGCCGCGCCGTATACCCTCGCGAGCGCTGCACGAGGAC
Source organism: Oscillospiraceae bacterium (assembly GCA_031278515.1). Lineage (GTDB taxonomy): Bacteria > Bacillota > Clostridia > Oscillospirales > Oscillospiraceae > JAISBX01. Next base: position 4,023 of record JAITKI010000076.1, read on the forward strand.
GGCGGCGACGCTGCTGTCCGCCGCCGCCGCCGCTATAGCCGCCGTATCGGGGCGTCCGCCGTCCGTCAGTTCGATTTGGGCGTAACCGATCCCGTATTCGCGCATCGAGCCGACGTACCCGCCCTCGATACCTATGGCGCCTCGCAATGTGTCGTACGGCGCGCCCGTGACGGACAGCAGCGTATCACCCGGACGCAGCGCGCCGAAGAGCGCCGCCGTGACGGCGTGCGTGCCGTTCGCGAAGCCCGCGCGCACAATGGCCGCCTCCGCGCCGAATACGTCGGCGTATACCGCGTCGAGCGTGTCGCGTCCCGTGTCCGCATAGCCGTATCCCGTCGCGGGCGCAAAGCACGGGGCGGAGACGCGGTGGCGTTGAAAAGCGCCGAGTACGCCCGCGGTACAGCGCTCCGACACATCGTCGATTTCCGGAAACCGCGACTGCACGTCGAGTCCCGCCCGCTCGCCGAGACGCGCTATTTCTTCCGACATCGAGTATCCGCTCATACGGCGACCGCTCCCATATCGGCCAAAAACGCCCGCGCGAGCGACAGAACGCACTCCATATCGGATATTTTGGCGACGCACGCCGGGGAGTGCAGATTGCGCACGGGGGCGGCTATCGCCGCGACGCGCGCCCCGCCCGCCG
>JAITKI010000080.1 GCA_031278515.1 Oscillospiraceae bacterium
GCCTCGTTGAATGCGGGATGCCACGCGACGCGTGTACGTGCTTCTTCGCCGTCCGCTTCGTTTAACTCCGCGTCGTGTTTCCCGTCTCGCTTTTGTCTTTCCCCGGCCACATAGTCACCCTCTTTACTGTACCCGTATTATACACCGCTCGGAAGCGGATTTCAACACATCTGCGGAACATTTTGTTGGGTGGGCGTTTTTTGGTGGCTGTCGGCGTCGGGCGTATGCCCGATGGTACAGACACAAGGACACCCCGCTCTCCGAGGGGGATTAGGACGACCGGAAACGGTCGCCCCTGCGAACGAGAGAACGGGCGACGCTGCCGGGCGACGCAAGCGTCTCGCCCTTCCGAAAAACGTGGTGGAAATATTGCTCACAATGTGCTATGCTTACTCCAACAAAACAGTTTGACAGCTCCGGACTGTGAAATCGTCCGCGGAAAATGCTCTTTGCGAGCCGCGCACGGCGAGATCTAAGCCTCGTTACTCGTTTGTTACGGCCCCGGCCGTGACAAACGAAATGATGCGAATACTTTGGTGTATTCGCGAGGCTTTTTGTGGCGGAGTCCCCGCGCGGCATGCCGCGCGGGGTAGCAAAAATGACGGAATAAATTGCCGGTCAGCGGCGGGCGAGACTTTTGACACCCGAACCATCTGCGCCGCGAAAGAAGTATGGCGGAAGGAGACCGTATTATGAGACGAAACTCGAATCAATACCATGGGAACAAGATAGCCAACAGGGCGCGGCGGACAGAGGGGAGGCGTGGCGCGAGCGAGCCCGTGCGTCTTTCGCAGTGCATGATAGTCAAGAACGAGGAGCGCAACATAGAACGCGCGCTTAGCTGGGCGAAGGAAATAGCGTTCGAGCGCATAGTGGTGGACACCGGCTCGACAGACCGCACCGTAGAGATAGCGGAGAGCATGGGCGCCAAGGTGTTCCATTTTGAGTGGATAGACGACTTCGCGGCGGCGAAGAACTACGCTATAGAGAAAGCGAGGGGCAACTGGATAGCGTTTCTCGACGCGGACGAGTACTTTACGGAGGAAAACGCGAAAAAAGTTATTCCGCTCATTGACGAGATAAAGCGCCGCGCGGACATCATATGCTGCGAACTCGCGAATCTGGACGACGACGGAAATCCGTTTGCGGTGGCTATGCAGAACCGCATTTTCCGCAACACGCCGGGCATACGGTACATCGGGGCGATACATGAGGCGCTGACATACGCCCCCGAGCAACTGTACACCACGAACTCCATTTCAATACTCCACACGGGGTATACGTCGAGCGAGGTGAACCTGCATGACAAGAGCGCGCGCAACGTGGCGATGCTGCGCGCGGAGCTCGAAAAGCGCCCCGACGACGCCAATCTCAAGGGGTATCTGGCACAGGCGACTCTGGCGGACAAGTCCGATCCCGGGAACGTCGAAAAAGCCAAGCAGCTTTACCAGGAGGTGTTGGACAGCGGACAGGCGCTCAACAGCGTTGTGGCGAAAGGCTCGCACGACCTTTTGATTTCATGGGCGCTCAACGGCAAGGATTACGAAGAAGTGATGAGACTATGCGGCAGCGCGCTGAAAATGATAGACGATTCGCCCGATTATAATTATTGGCACGGGGTGGCGCTGTACTGCCTCGAACGCTATGATGAGGCGTGGGAGCAGTTCACGGCGGCTTGCACTCTGATTGAGAACGCCACTCTCATAAATACGAAGATGGGCGAGTCGGGACTGGCGAATCTTTTTGAGGCGATGGCGCTGACGGCAAAACAGCGCGGCGACGACGATAATTGCGCCAGGTATATGACGATGTTTCTCAAGCAGAATAAGTATGAGAGCGGCGTGTGCGAAAAGCTGATAGCCCTGCTGCGCGCGGTGTGCGGCGACAACGACCGCGAGATTATCGACTACCTCCGCGGGATCTACGACTTCGGCGACGCGCATGACAAGCTGTTTTTGGCCAAATGTTCAAAAGAGGCGAAGGACTTGGTGCTCACGATGGCTTTCCACGGCATGATAACGCCGGAAGAGAAAGCCGCGCTCGCGGCGAATCCGCCGCTCGCGGCGGGATAGAGCGGGTTGGGCGCGAAAAGCGGCCCGGCGCAATATTTTCTCACGAGAGAATAATTTCGTTTGTGATGGCTTCGCCATCACAAACGAGTCACGTGAGCTTGGCTCTCGCCGTGCGCGGCTCGCAAAGAGCATTTTCCGAGGAATAAATCCCCGGAAAATGCGGAATATTACAATTTTTGCTCCGTCGCACGAGCCGCACTCCTGTGCAAAAATTCTTTTCGCCTACGCCGAAAAGGACGGGAGAGCGAAAACTGCCGCAAACGAAATTATTCACGAGAGGTGAATCGGCGCTATGAAAGCAGTGATACTTGCCGGCGGGTACGGGACGCGGATAAGCGAGGAATCGCATCTGCGGCCGAAGCCTATGATTGAGATAGGCGGCGCGCCGATACTGTGGCACATAATGAAGTATTATTCCCACCACGGAATAAACGATTTCATCATCTGCTGCGGGTATAAGGGACACATGGTAAAGGAGTATTTTGCCGACTACTATCTGCACCGCTCCGACGTGACGTTTGATTTCTCAAACGGAGGCGGGATGACTGTACACAACAATGTGGCCGAGCCGTGGCGCGTGACGCTGGTGGACACGGGTTTGAACACGCAGACGGGCGGACGCATAAAGCAGGTGCGCAAGTATACGGACGGCAAGCGCTTCCTCATGACATACGGCGACGGCGTATCTGATATCAACCTCCGGGAGCTTATCGAAACGCACGACAAATCGGGCAAGACGGCGACGCTCTCCGCCATACAGCCGGGCGGACGCTTCGGAATGCTGGACATCAACGATCGCGACGGCACGATTGCCGGGTTCCATGAAAAGGCGCGCGGCGACGGCGGGTGGATAAACGCCGGGTTTATGGTCATGGAACCGGAGGTATTTGACTATATCGAGGGAGACGACACGCAGCTCGAGCTGGAGCCGCTGCAGCTTTTGAGCTCCGGCGGCAAACTCGGCGTGTACAAGCACACCGGATTTTGGCAGTGCATGGACACGCAGCGGGACAAGATTTTGCTGGAGGGCCTGTGGGAGAGCGGAAACGCGCCGTGGAGGGTGTGGGATGGTGTTGAGGGCGGATAATCAGGAGCCGAGAGACGGGCGGCGCCTTTTTTGGCGAGGCAGGCGTGTATTTGTAACCGGGCACACCGGCTTCAAGGGCGCGTGGCTGAGCAAGATACTTGAAACCGCCGGGGCCGCGGTGACAGGATACGCGCTGGAACCGCCGACAAAACCGAATTTGTTCGACATATTGCAGCCGGATATCCGCTCGATTATCGGAGATATACGCGATTACGACAGCCTGAGTTCTGCGATGCGGGAGGCGGCGCCGGAGGTAGTTTTCCATATGGCGGCGCAGCCGCTTGTGTTGGAATCATACAAAAAACCCGCGTACACATATGAGACGAACGTGATGGGTACGGTAAACCTTTTGGAATGTGTCAGGCAAGCGGGCGGCGTGAAATCGCTGTTAAATGTCACCACCGACAAGGTTTATCTTAACCGGGACCGCGCGGAAGGCTACCGCGAGGACGAACAGCTTGGAGGATACGACCCGTACGCGAATTCAAAATCCTGTTGCGAGCTCGTGACGGAGAGTTATAAAAACTCATTTCTGTCCGATATGGGCGTCGCGGTATCGACAGCGCGGTCGGGGAACGTAATCGGGGGCGGGGACTTTGCGGAAAACCGTATCATTCCGGATTGCGTGAAAGCAACAACTTGCGGGGAAGTTATAAAAATCCGAAATCCTAAATCGGTCAGGCCATTCCAGCACGTGCTCGACACTCTGTTTGCGTACTTGCTCATAGCGAAACGGCAGCATGGCGACGCGGCGTATGCGGGAAACTATAACATCGGCCCGGACGCGCATGATTGCCGCGCGAGCGGAGAGCTTGCGACGATGTTCTGCAAGGCTTGGGGAGACGGCGCGGTTTGGGAGGGAGTTTCGGTTGATGCTCCGCGCGAAGACACGGTTTTGACGCTTGACTGCGGCAAGATCGCGCGCGTCCTAGGATGGCGGCAGCGTTGGGATATAAAAACTGCGATAGAGGAGACAGTCGCGTGGTACCGCGCTTTTTATTCCGGCGGCGACGCTCGCGGATTCGCGGTTCGTCAGATCGAGAGGTATGAAGAAGCGCTATGAATGATCGCAACGCCGAGACTGTCATAATCAATACGGATTCACTTTTCCCGCCTTCGACGGCGTCTGATATGTGGGGAAATCGGAAAAAGGCGTATTTCGCATATGAACAGCCGGGGGTTCCGCTGTGCTCAATAGTGGTACAGTCGTATAACCGCCTTAATAAGACGAAATACTGCGTCGAGTGTATTCTCAATTACTCAAAAGACGTTGATTACGAACTGATACTCGTCGATAACGGCTCGACTGACGGCACATTTGAGTTTTTTCAATCAGTTCTGCATGAAAAGAAGAAAATCATAAGAGTGACAAAAAATATGGGCGCCGCTTTTCCGCTTCCGCACATTCGTACACATGCCTCCGGTAAATATATTGTGTTGGTGAATAATGACATATATGTCACTAAAAACTGGCTGTCAAACTTGCTCAAATGCTACGAGTCCGATCCACGGATAGGTTTTGCGGAACCGGTATCGTCAAATGTATCGAATTCTCAACAAGTAGATATGCCGTTTGATAATTTTGTCGAGATGCAGAAAAAAGCCGCGAAGTTCAATAATAGCGATCCGTCAAAATGGGATGAGCGTTTGAGACTGATTTCGTTGCTCAATATCATGCGTCGGGATGTGCTGGATATCGTCGGAACGTACGACCCCGCGTTTGTGCACGACTTTGCGGAGGACGACCTCGCCATACGTTTGCGCCGAGCGGGGTATAAACTCGTGCTGTGCGGCGACACGTGGATACATCACGATCACGATTTCCGCAA
>JAITKI010000106.1 GCA_031278515.1 Oscillospiraceae bacterium
GGGGAACTGGTTCCCCCCTGAAGAAGCGCCTACGCGCGTAGCGCGAGCATTTGCGCTCAAATGCGGCGCTTCTTAAGTACCCAAAAGGCGGCTAAAGGGTGGACTCCGTCCCCCTTTAGAAACCCCCTCAAAGAACGAGGTTAAGCTGGTAAGTGCCCGTTGTCGATTGTGAGCAGTGACGTCAAATCCAAGTCATTACGCAGTATTCCTCGCCGTAATCCTCGTCCAAAGCCGAATCGCAACCCAGCGGAGCGGTTGCGATTCGGAGAGGAGGAGCCCCGGAGCGAGCGAGCTTTCGGCTTTAGCCGGAAGCGAGTCTTAGCGAAGGGTGCTCCGACGACGCGGCGCTTCACAGTGGACGGAGGTTATGCTGGTCTGTACCCGTGGTCGAGTGTGAGCAGTGACGTCAAATCCGAGTCACCACGCCGTGCGCCGTAACCCCCGTCCAAACCCTCGTCCAAAACCGAATCGCAACCCAACTGGGCGAAGCACAGCGGTTGCGATTCGGAGAGGAGGAGTCCCGTAGCGAGCGAGCTTTCGGCTTTAGCCGGACGCGAGACTTAGCGAAGGGTGCTCCGACGACGCGCAGCGTAGTCCGCGCCGACGACGCCTCTGCTCGCGTCATGTCAAATATTTTGCCAGAGTGCGCATAATATCTTCGATTATCACAGGCTTTCCGAGGTGTCCGTTCATGCCGGCGGCGAGCACTCTGTCGATGTCCTCCTTGAAAACGTTCGCGGTCATTGCGATTATCGGCGTCGTACCGGCGTTTGGCAGATCGAGGGCGCGTATGCCGCGCGTCGCCGCGTACCCGTCCATCTCCGGCATCTGAATGTCCATGAATATGGCGTCATATCCGCCGTTGGCGGCGACAAACTTCTCTATCGCCACCGCTCCGTTTTCCGCGAACTCCATTTCCAAACCCGTCGGCTCCAGAAGCGCGTATAGGATCTCCCGGTTGATTTCTATATCCTCGGCGATGAGAATTCTGTGTCCCGTAAAGTCTCGCGGCTCCGGCGAATTCTCTCCGCCAGCGCCGCCGTCCGGCGGCGACCCGCGTTTGAGCGTTACCGTGAAGATGAACTCCGAGCCCTCTCCCGGCTCCGATTCCGCCCATATCGCGCCGCCCATCGTCTCAATAATGCGCTTGCTTATGGCGAGACCAAGACCGGCGCCGCCGAATCTGCGAGAGGTGCTCTTGTCGGCCTGTTCAAAGGGGCGAAACAGGCGCAGCATCTGCTCCTGGGTTATGCCGATACCGTCGTCCTTAACGCTGACGCGTATAGCCGCCTCGTCCTCATCCGCCGCGCCTTCCTCCCCGGTCGCCGCGTGTTCAAGCCGTACTGCGAGCGTTATCGAACCGCCCTCCGGCGTGAATTTTACGGCGTTTGACAGCAAGTTCGTGACGACCTGTCCCAATCGCTGTCTGTCTCCTATAAGACAATCGGGCAGTTCCCGGTCGATATCGACGGAAAGTATCTGCTTTTTGTTTCCGGCTGTGAAATCAATGATGGTTTTCACGTCGTCCACCATCCCGCGAAAATCAAACGGCTCCTCAAACAGCGTCATCTTGCCGGATTCAATCTTCGATATGTCGAGTATATCGTTAATGACGCCCAACAGGTGCGCGGCGGCGGATTCAATCTTTTTGAGGCCGTCTCCGTACGCTTCTATGTCGTTTGAATCTTTCAGCAGCGTCGCCACACCGAGAATGACGTTCATCGGCGTGCGCATCTCATGGCTCATCTGCGACAGGAAATCTCCCTTGGCGCGGCCGGCCTCCATCGCGTCGTTAAGCGCGGCGCGCAGCTGGCGTTCGCGTCTGATGTGCAAGAATATGTTAAAAAGCCCGCTGACCGCCACGACGGCGACGCACGCGACGAGCGCCGCCGAGAGTATGCGGAGGAACCGGCGGACGGCGATAATCTGTTCGTCGGTTATATCGACGCCGGCGACCGCCACCACGTCGCCGTCACGCGAATATATCGGCGCGAACGCGGACAGCAGCCCGCCGAAACCCTCCGAGTAGAACGAAAATTCCGAAGCCGCCGCTTTCCCCTTGAACGCGGACGCCGGCGCGCTCTCCGTCTCCAGCGGCGCCGACTCCAAAGTATACGCCTCGTCCGTCTCATCGTTGTCGACTACGGGCTGAAACATACTGCCGTCCTCACCGGCCGGTATGTAGTAGTACGCGTACAGGACTTCGTTCTCGTCGGCGAAGTCAACGAGACGCTGTTTGAGCTCTCCGTAGAGCGGCTTGTCCATGTCGCCGGGAACGCGAAGCTCCGCCACCTCCTCCGGCTCTATCTGCGATGCCAGGTGGCGGCTGACAGCCAGCAGCCGCTGCACGATGTCCTCATCCATGTAGTCGGATATGGATCCCATCATGGCCGCCACAAATATTGACAGAAACAGCACAAGCAGCAGCGAAATAAGGAACAGCCCCATCCCGACATTATCGAAAAATTTTCTTTTCATACTTGTGACCATACCTTTCGTCCTACTTTATATACAAAACGACCATGAAAAACTCCGTGCGCCCCGACAGTCCGGAGGAAACGGACGCGCTCGCGCCGGGAGAGCGCCGCGTCCGGTGGCGATATGGTTTGAATTCGTTCAAACTTCACCATAAATTGACACTCATAATAGACCTTTGCGCGGTAATGATATAAAGGCAAGACGCGAGCGCGGCGGTTCAATGTCAAAAGACGACCGCGCGGCGCTTACGCGGACTTGAAAAACAGGGACAGGAGATGCAAGCGAAATGACAAAAGGATCGACCCAGCCCGTGAACCCCAGCGCTCGCGAGGCTCTGAACCGCTTCAAGATGGAAACCGCGAATGAAGTCGGCGTCAACCTCAAGCAGGGTTACAACGGCGACCTCACCTCCCGCCAGGCAGGAAGCATTGGCGGCGAGATGGTTCGTAAGATGATCCAGGCTTACGAAAACAGTCTTCAGTAACACGCTTTAACTATCAGTCATTGAAGACAATCTGCCCGGAGCAAAGCTCGCAACGGTTCCCGCTCCGGGCCGTACTTATCGTCTGCCGCGAACGGAACGCGGACGCTCCGCGCGCTTTTACTCCATAAGCGGATAAAAGCCGGGCGCCGGAATCTCACCGCCGCAAATACTGTGATTCAAAGCAAAAAATAAGTCAGAAGCGGTATCGTCGCCACGGACAAGAGCGTTGTGAGGAATACACCTCCCGACGCGAACGCCGTATTTCCGCCGTACTCGTACGCCAGCATAGGCGCGCTCGTCGCGGCCGGCATACCGGCCAGAACGGTCAGCACGCCAAGGGGCAGCGCGTCGTGTACGAAGAGACGCATGATAAACCATATGGCGGCGGGTATCACCGCGAGCTTCACAAACGCGATAAAATACAGGCGCCACTCCGCGAATACCGCCCTCGGAGACACAGGAGCGAGCGACGAGCCGATTATCAGCATGGCGGACGGCGTGGTCATCTTGCTGATTATCTCAACACCTCCCGATACAATACCCGGCAACCGCAGCTTGAAAGCAAACAGCGCGACGGCCGCAACGGCCGACACGAACGACGGATTGAGCAGCAGCCGCAGTCCAAATCCGCCCGCGCGGGGGCGCTTCGCCGACCCGACCGCAGGTTGCTCCGCCTGCGGTGAAACCGCCCCCGAGGCTTGTCCGCCAGAAACCATCACGATACCGACGGAGTACACGAGCAGCGTGAAAGGTATGTTGAAAAGCGCGACGTAGAACATTGATTCGCTCCCGAAAATCGCCTGACAGACGGGAAAGCCCATGAAAGCGACGTTTCCGAACGCCATCATAAAAGATACCAATCCGGAATCCTTTATTCCGCCGCGCAAGAGCCGCGGCGCAAAAAAAGCCAGAAGCAGCGATATAGCGTATACGGCGGCGCAAATGAGCAGAAACAGCGCGCCCTCCCCGCCCGATATGCCGTCGGCGCCGTCGACGATGGCCAGTATTATAGTACACGGCACGGTAATGTTGACGACCAGTTTTGAGAGCAGCCTGTCCGTCATATCAGACATGATTTTAAGCTTGCGCGCCGCGTACCCGACCACGAGCACAAAAAACAGCGTCAGCATCTGATTGACGGTGACATTTATATTCAAATCAGCCGCTGCCTCCACACGAACCAGACGAAAATATACCCAACTGTCACGGCGACGAGCGTGAACGGCGCCCCGATGCGCACAAAGTCGCGAACCCGCACTTCGTATCCCTCCCGACGCAGGATGCCTATCGCCGTGATGTTCGCCGACGCCCCTATCGGCGTGAGGTTTCCGCCGAGCGTCGCCCCCACAAGCAACCCAAAATACAATAGCGTGGGATCCGCGCCGAGCCCGTCCGAGACGACAGTCACAACGGGCAGCATCGTCGCCACATACGGAATATTATCGATAAATGCCGAAAATATCACGGAGCCGAACACGAGCAGCGTATAGATTCCGAAAACGCTCCCTGCGGAAAGTCTCACGAACGCGTCTCCTATCGCGTCGATGACGCCCGCTTCCGTTATCCCGGCTATGACGACAAACAGGCCCGCCAACAGCAGCAGCGTCACGTAATCGATCTCGCGCAGTACGCGTTTGAGCGCGGCCGAACCGCGTTTGAGCGCCGCCCGAACTGTGCCGGCGGCCCCCAGAGCCGCGCAGATAAGTCCGTTTGTGATCTCAGGTTTATCGGGTATGAACGACGCGCAGATGAGCAGCGCGACGAGTCCGACAAGCAGTACAGACGGAAAATAATCGCTCACTGCGGCAATCTCCGGCTTCGGCACGCTGTCGCGGTATCGCCTGAAAATCATGTAGATCACGGGTGTCGTCGCCAGCGCGCCGAGTTCTACCGCCCAGAATATTCCCGGCCTGCCGCGAAACACGAAGAAATCCAGAAAATCAAGTTTCGCGTACCCGCCGAGGAGTATCGACGTCGTGTCGCCTACGAGCGTGGCGGCGCCTTGCAGATTGGAGGACACCGCGATGGAGATGAGCACGGGAATCGGCGGTATTTTCAGCTTCTTTGCGATCGCGAGTCCGACGGGCGCGACGATCAGGAGCGTCGCCACGTTGTCAACGAACGCCGATATAATCCCCGCGAACACCGCCAGGGCGACGATGGCCCGGCAGACGTTTTTTGTCCGGGCGAGCAGTATGTCCGCGATTCTCTGCGGCATATTCGACTCGATAAAGAGCGACACTATCGCCATAGTCCCGGCGAGCATCAAAATGACGTTGAAATCGACGGCGGGTAAAACGCCGCCGGGCGGCAGTATCCCCAGCGCGACGAAGAGCGCCGCCGACGCCAGCGCGACGATGTGGCGGTATCCGGGCAGAGCCAGCATCAGCGCGTAGGTCGCAAAGAATATTGATAAGGGCAGCAGCATTTCAGAAGTTCCTACTTATTTGTATTTCGCGCCCGCGCCAAATGCCTTTCCCGCGAGCGCGCCCGGCAGGAGGTAGCTTCCGCTCGTCATATCGAACGTCAGTATCCCGGCCGAGCCTGCGTCTACGCGTCCCGACGCGTCCAAAATTTCCTCGTCGGCTTTGACGTCGCGCACCTCTCCGATAAACAGTGTATGCGCGCCCAAATCCAAGGTATGCGTGACCTCGCACTCAATATTGACGGGAAACTCTTTTATATACGGCGCGTCGACGACATCTCCGCGCACGGCGGTGAGTCCCGTCTTTTCAAATTTGTTCACATCTCCGCCGGAGACCATTCCAAAATAGTCCATCTCCGCGAGATATTTTTCCGGAGCGAAATTTACTGTGAACGCGCGCCGTTCCATCAGACTCTTGTAGCTGTATCGGCCCGGTCTCACGGAAATGCCGATCGACGCGGGTCCCGAGCTGACGATTCCGCACCACGCCAGCGTAATCCCGTTCGGCATGCCGGCGCCGTCGTACGTCCCGACGACGAACGCCGGCGCGGGAAACGCGAGTTCCCTTACCCCAAGTGTTTTTTTCATATGTCTTCTCCTCGCAGTCTCATTGAAATTATTTTGCCAGATAAGCGTCTATCGCGGCGGCGGCCTTCTTCCCCGCGCCCATTGCCAGTATGACTGTCGCGGCGCCGGTTACGGCGTCTCCGCCCGCGTACACGCCCGGACGGTTCGTAGCGCCTGTCTCGTCGTCGGCTATTATCCCCCCCCACGATTCCGACGCGAGTCCTGGCGTCGTGGAAACTATGAGCGGATTCGGCGTGTTGCCTATGGCTACGACCACCGTGGACACGTCAAGCGTGTATACGCCCCCCGGTTTCACCACGGGTCTGCGGCGCCCCGACGCGTCCGGCTCTCCAAGCTCCATCTCCTGACACTCCATCGACCGAACAAAACCGTTTTCGTCGCCTTCCAGCCGCGTAGGCGCCGTGAGAAATTTGAAGACGACGCCCTCCTCGCGCGCGTGGTGTATCTCCTCCAATCGCGCGGGCAGTTCCGCCTCTCCCCGCCGGTAGACTATATACACGCGTCTCGCGCCGACGCGCAGCGCGCAGCGAGCGGCGTCCATCGCGACATTGCCGCCCCCGACGACGGCGACTGTGTTCCCCACGCGCAGGGGGGTGTCGCATTTCGGAAATTCGTACGCGCGCATGAGATTGATCCGCGTCAGGAATTCGTTCGCGGAGTACACGCCGTTGAGGTTCTCGCCCGGGATCTGCTGAAACTTGGGCAGACCGGCGCCGGAGGCCACGTACACGGCGGAATATCCCCCGTCGCCGAGCAGCCCGTCGAGCGGGAGTGTTCTGCCAACCACGACGTTCGTTATTATCTCGACGCCTAGCGCTTCCAGATTCGCGATTTCGCGGCGCACTATGTCCTTGGGCAGCCGAAACTCCGGTATGCCGTAGACGAGTACGCCGCCCGGCGTGTGGAGCGCTTCAAACACAGTGACCGCGTATCCCAGCTTCGCCAGCTCGCCGGCGCACGTCAGACCGGACGGTCCTGAGCCGACGACCGCCACCCGCCGCTCTTTCGCGCCGCGTCCGGCCGGCGCGAAAGAGCGCTCCGCGCCGCCTGATCCCGCGGCGGCGCGTGCCGGCATCCTGTCCGCCGCGAATCGCTCAAGACGCCCTATAGCGACGCTCTCGCCTTTTTTGCCGCGCACACAGAAACTCTCGCACTGTTTTTCCTGCGGACAGACCCTCCCGCATATGGCCGGCAGGGAGTTTGACGACGCGACCGTCTCCGCGGCGCCCGAAAAATCGCCGCCGGCCACGAGCGCTATGAACTCGGGTATCTTCACGTTAACGGGACAGCCCGCGACGCACGGCGGGTTCTTGCATCCCAGGCACCGCGCGGCCTCCGCCTCGGCTTGGTCGTCCGCATATCCAAGCGCCACCTCTTTGAAGTTGCGCGCGCGCGCGTCCGGCGCCTGCTCCGGCATCGGCGTCTTTTCGAGACTCATATTCCTTTTTGTCATGAACGGACGCCTCCCGTTATGTTGCATACGTGCGTCTCCCGGCTGACGCGCTCCTCCTCGGCGAACATGCGCGCCCTGTACGCGGCTTCCTCGAAATCTATGAGATGCCCGTCGAAATCCGGCCCGTCAACGCAGGCGAATTTGCGCTCCCCGTCCACCGTCACACGACAGCAGCCGCACATGCCCGTGCCGTCAATCATCACGGAATTCATGCTGACTATCGTGCGTATGCCGTATCCGCGCGTGAGGTCGCACACCGCCTTCATCATGGGCAGAGGCCCGATGGCGACGACGACGTCGTATTTTTCCCCGGCCTCCAGTTTCCGCTCAAGGGCCGTGGTGACAAAGCCCTTATTACCGTTGGAACCGTCGTCTGTCATGATGGTGAGTTCGCTCGACACGGCCGACAGCTCTTCCCGCAATATGGTCAGCTCCTGCGTGCGGAAGCCGACTATGACGTCTGTCTTTGCGCCGCGCTCATACAGCGCTCTGGCCTGCGGATACGCAATGGCGATTCCGAGCCCGCCGCCTATGACCGCCGCGCTGTCGTACCCGTCCAGTTCGGAGGCTCGCCCCAGCGGCCCTACGAGATCGAGTACGCTTTCGCCCTGTGACAGCGCGGCCAGCTTCTGCGTCGAGTACCCGGCTATCTGAAAAATCACCGACACGGCGCCGGTACGGCTGTCACTGTCCGCTATAGTGAACGGTACCCGCTCGCCGGACTCGTCTACGCGCAGTATGACGAATTGTCCCGGCAGCGCCCGCCGCGCAATGAGCGGCGCGTCAAATTCGAGCATCACCGTCGCGGGATTGAGAACCTTCTTCTTTATTATCCTGTACATCGGTAACCTCCGTTTAAGAGCTTTTCGACCGCGCGCGGACGTCCGGCGCCAAGCTTCCCCGATTCCCTGATATCGCGGGCGCGTCCGCCGTCGATCGTCCGCATCTGTTCCAAGTATACCACCCTTGCCGGGACTTGTATAGTCTAAAACGCGCGCGAATCAATTCGTTTGCGATGGCGAAGCCATCACAAACGAATTGATTCGTTCAGAATAATCTTTGACAAGCGGTTCGCGCAAGGGTATAATAGGATGTAATGTTTTTTGAAAGTTGGTGCCCCGATGCCTGGCGAGAGGATATATAATTTTTCAGCGGGTCCCTCGGTACTGCCGCTGTCCGTGCTCAAGCGCGCGGCGGGTGAGATGACAAATTACCGCGGCTGCGGTATGTCCGTTATGGAGATGAGTCACCGCAGCCGCGTCTATTTATCTATATTTGAAGAGACAAAGGCGGATCTGAAACGGCTGCTGAGCGTACCGGATACGCACGAAATACTGTTCATGCACGGCGGCGCCACGTTCCAGTTCTCCGCCGTCCCGCTTAACCTGATCGGTCGGACAGGCTATGCCGACTACGCCGTGACGGGGAGCTTTTCCGCGATAGCCGCCGAGGAGGCGAGGAAGTACGGCGTCGTCAGAATCGCCGCGGATACGGAAGCGTCCGGTCACACGACGATACCCGCGCAGTCCGAGCTTCGCGTCTCCGGCGACGCCTCGTATTTTTACTACTGCGCCAACAACACCATATACGGCACGGAGTGGAAATACGTACCGGATACGGGAGATGTTCCCGTCATCGCCGATATGTCCTCAAACATACTGTCCGTGCCGCTTGACATCTCACGGTTCGGCGTGATATTCGCCGGCGTACAGAAGAATATGGCGCCGGCGGGCATGGCGGTCGTGATAGCGGACCGGAGTCTGCTCGACTCTCAGTTCCCGTACACGCCGAAGATCATGAGTTATCGCGCGGCGGTCGACGCAGACTCCATGCTCAATACGCCGCCGTGCTATACGATATATATGCTGGGGCTGATGCTCAAATGGCTTGAGGAGCAGGGCGGCGTCGAGGGAATGGCGCGGATAAAGTCGGCAAAGGCGAAAATACTCTACGATTTTCTCGACGGCAGCGGACTGTTTCGCGGCTGCGCCGCCGAGGCGGCCCGCTCCGATATGAACGTCACGTTCAGAACGGACGGCGAGGAACTCGACGCGAAATTCGCCAAAGATGCCGAGGCCGCGGGTTTTGCCAATCTTAAAGGCCACCGCAAGGTAGGCGGTATGCGCGCGTCGATATACAACGCGATGCCCTCCGAGGGCGTCGCGCGGCTTGTGGACTTCATGGCAAAATTCGAGAGAGAAAATGGTTAGAGGTAGATAGTATATGTATAAGATCAGGACGCTCAACTCCATCGCTCCGGCGGGCTTTGAGACGCTCGACACGGCGCGCTACTCCGTCTCCGGCGACGAGCCAAACCCCGACGCCATTCTGGTGAGGTCGGCGCCGATGCACGACATGGAGTTCGGGCCGGAACTCTTGTGCATTGCAAGAGCCGGCGCCGGCACGAATAATATACCGATAGATAGGTGCGGCAAGAGCGGCGTAATCGTGTTCAACACGCCCGGCGCCAACGCCGAGGCCGTTAAGGAGCTCGTGATGTGCTCGCTCATGCTCTCATCGCGCGACATTACGGGCGGGATCGCGTGGGTGAAAAAAATAGCGTCCGAGGGCGGCGACGTATCCGCGCTAGTGGAGAAGGGCAAGGGCGCTTTTTCGGGTCCCGAGGTTCACGGTAAGACGCTCGGCGTCATCGGTCTCGGCGCCGTGGGCGCGAAGACGGCGCACGCCGCACACTCGCTCGGCATGCAGGTCTACGGCTACGACCCCTACCTCTCCGTCGACGCCGCGTGGCGCCTCTCATCCGACATATTGCACGCGCGCGACCTCGACACCATATACGCAAACTCCGACTATATAACGATTCACGTACCGTATCTGGACGCCACTCACCGTCTCATCGACAGCAAGGCGATTGCCAAAATGCGCGACGGCGTGCGCATAATCAATCTCGCCCGCGCGGAACTTGTCAGCGACGACGACATCATAGAGGCGATAGCAGCAAAAAAGGTGGCGTGTTACGTGACGGATTTCCCCAACGCAAAGACGGCGGGCGCAAAGGGAGTCATCGCCATTCCGCATCTGGGCGCGTCCACACCCGAGAGCGAGGAAAATTGCGCGCAGATGGCGGTGCGCGAGATTGTCGATTACATCGAGAACGGCAACATTGTAAACGCCGTGAACATGCCGTTTGTGATGCTCCCGCGCACGGGCGATATGCGTATCTGCGTCATACACAAGAATATACCGGACATGATAGCGAAAATAACGGGCGCCGTTTCGGCGTGCGGCATAAACATCGAAAACATGATAAACGCCGGCTCCAAGGGGCGCGGCGAGGCGTACACCGTCATAGACGCCGGATCTGTTTCCTCCGGACTCGGCGACGCGATACGCGCCATTGACGGCGTCATAAGAGTACGCATTTTGGAATGACGCGGTGAGATATGGAATCACAACCGTTTAAGAGACTGATGCTGGTGGTAAACCCGCATTCGGGGCGCGGGTTGTCCAACTCCACGCTCGGGATAATAGTCAACAGACTGTGCGCGGACGGCTTCTGCGTCACGGTATACATGACAGGTCTCCGCAGCGCGGAGGAACTGACGGCCGGGTTCGGCGCCGGTTACGATCTTATCGTCTGCGTGGGAGGCGACGGCACGCTAAGCGGCGCCATCTCCGGGCTCATGCGGCTCGCGTCGCCCCCGCCGGTCGGATATATCCCGACGGGTACCGCCAACGACATCGCGAGCACGCTGTCTCTCCCGCGCGACCCGCAGCTTGCCATACAGTCGATAATAAAGGGCGTCTCCGCGCCGTTTGACATCGGGTGCTTCGGCGACAAATATTTCGCGTATATCGCGGCTTTCGGCGCGTTCACAGGCGTGTCCTACCTCACTCCGCAGAGCGCCAAGCGCGCGCTCGGACATCTCGCGTATATCTTGGGCGGGCTGGCGGACTTGTCGGCGATAAAACCGCGCCACACAATCGTCGAGCACGACGGAGGCGTCGTGGAAGGCAGCTTTATATTCGGCGGCGTCACCAACTCCACATCCGTCGCGGGTCTTGCCAAGTTGTCCCCGAGCGACGTGAACCTCAGCGACGGTCTGTTTGAGGTAGTACTCGTGCGTCAACCCGTATCTATCCGCGATCTGAGCGATATAATCGCCAGCATAATCAAGAAGAGTTATCAGTCCGACAATGTGCGGATGCTGCACACCTCGAAGGTCAGGTTCAAGTTTGACGAGGCCGTCGCGTGGACGCGTGACGGCGAGGACGGGGGCGTCCACACGCGCGTTGAGATTAAGAACATGGCGCGCGCCGTGAGGATATTGCTCGGCGGATCGTCCCCCTTGGCGACGCGGTCGCAACTATGGTATTGAACGTCCTCGCGGTAGGCGATATCGTGGGAGACGCCGGCATTGAAATCCTCTCAAAAAGGCTCCGCGGCGTCAAAAGGTACAGGGACATCGGCTTCACGGTGGCAAACGGCGAAAACGCGGCGGGGGTCGGCATCACGCCGGGACAGGCGGACAGACTGCTTGACGCCGGCGTTGACGTGATAACACTGGGCAATCACACGTGGAGCAGACGCGAGATATGCGATTATCTTGACGACAACCCGCGTATCCTGCGCCCGGCGAATTTCGCCCCGCAGACGCCGGGACGCGGCTGGGGCACGTACGACACGCCGCTCGGCGACGTTTGCGTCATCAATCTGATCGGCAGATGCGATATGAAGTTTGGCAACGAAAACCCATTCCACGAAGCCGACAGGATAATAGGCCGTCTCGGGCCGCGTATCGTACTCGTCGATTTCCACGCGGAGGCCACGAGCGAAAAGCTGGCGATGGCTTATTTCCTCGACGGACGCGTCTCCGCAATGTGGGGTACGCACACGCACGTGCAGACATCGGACGGACTCGTATTTCAAAACGGCATGGGATATATCACCGACCTCGGGATGACCGGCGCGATAAATTCGGTTATCGGCATAAAACCCGAATCGTCGGTGTCCGCATTTCTCGGCAATCCGCCCGACCGCTTCGAGGCGGCGTCCGGCGAATCAAAAATAGAGTGCGCCGTTTTTGAGATCGACGCCGAGACGGGCCGCTGTCTCTCCGTCGAGGCGATGCGGATAACGTAGCGCGCGCGTGAACGGACTCCGGGCCGGCGAGAGCGGGCGAGAGAGCGCCGCGCGTCCGTAAAGTCGCTTACTTCCTGCTGAAGCTGAATTTGGGTTCGGCGCCGCGTACAAGGCGTTTTATATTGTCTCCGTGCCGCGCTATGAGCAGCAGCGCGCTCAGCAGCGCGACGATAAATTCGCGGACACCGCCCAGGCCGAGCAGCAGCACGGAAATGGGATAGGCCAGAACTCCTATCATCGCCCCTAGCGACACGAACCGCGTCGTCAGAACAACGGCGGCGAACACACCCCACGATAAAAGCGCGACGCGCCAGTCGATGATCCAGAGAATCGTACCTGCGGCCATCACGCCCCTGCCGCCCGAAAAATTATATATCGCGGGGAAACAGTGTCCGAGCATAACAAAGAGCCCGGAGAACTGTCTGCCGAACAGCGTCGCCTCGCCTCCGAAGAACTTGTACAGCAGCCAACCGCCGAAAAGCACCGGCGCCAGCGTCTTCACGGCGTCGATTGCCACGACGAGCGCGGCGCCAGACTTGCCGAAAACACGGTAGAAGTTAGTCAGCCCGGGGTTGCCGCTTCCATACTTCCTTATATCTTTGCGATATATGCACATGGAGGCTATTATGGCGCCGTTCACTCCGCCAAGCGCGTACGCGGGCAGCGCCATTATCAACAGCAGCAGGTAGAACATATATTATGACCATGCCTTTCATTATCAACTATTCTGATCCTTTTTGTCTCACAATGAGCCTCACGGGCGTACCCTCCAGCCCGAACACCGTCCGTATTCTGTTCTCGATGTACCGCCTGTATGAGAAGTGGAAGAGTTCCGAGTCGTTGCAAAAGCACACAAACGTCGGCGGGCGCACGCCCGTCTGCGTCATGTAGTATATTTTCAGCCTGCGTCCCCTGTCGGACGGCGGTTGCATACGCGCCACGGCGTCAGACAGCACGTCGTTGAGCATACCCGTGGACACGCGTGTGAGAGCCCGGCTGTTGACGTAATTTATGAGCTCGAAGAGACGTCCCACCCTCTGTCCGGTGAGCGCTGATATGAACAGAACCGGCGCGTACGCCATAAACCCGAGCTCTCTGCGGATTACCCCGCGTGCGGCATCCATTGTCCTGCCGTCCTTCTCGACGAGATCCCACTTGTTGGCGACAATCACGCTCGCCTTGCCGGCCTCGTGCGCCAGTCCGGCCACTTTCGCGTCCTGCTCCGTGACGCCCTCCGACGCGTCTGTTATGACAAGACACACATCCGCCCGCTCGACGGCCATCTGCGCGCGCAGCACGGAAAAATACTCAAGCCGGCTGTCCACTCTGGATTTGCGCCGTATCCCCGCCGTATCCACAAAGACGTACCGGCCAGTATCGTTTTCAAAGTCCGTATCGACGGCGTCGCGCGTCGTGCCGGCTATGTCGCTGACTATGACGCGTCTCTCTCCGAGGAGCGCGTTCACGAGCGACGATTTCCCGACATTCGGCTTCCCTATGACGGCCACCCGCACCGCGCCGTCCTCACTCGCGGCCTCTCCCGGCGGCGGAAAGCGACGCACGCACGCGTCGAGCAGATCGCCCGTGCCGTGTCCGTGGGCCGCAGACACGGCTATGGGGTCTCCAAGCCCGAGAGAGTAGAACTCGTATATGTCCGGATTCTCCGGCCCTGTCGAGTCCATCTTGTTCACGACAGGCACGACGGGCTTTCCCGAGCGCAGCAACAGTCCGGCTATATCCAAATCCGCGGCCGTCACGCCCGTCTTTATATCCGTGACGAACACCACGACATCCGCGAAGTCAATGGCGAGCATGGCCTGCTCGCGGATAAACGGCGTCATCCGATCGTCCGTCTCCGGCTCGATCCCGCCCGTATCGACCAAGGCGAACTCGCGGCCGTTCCAGTCGGATACGGCGTACAGCCTGTCGCGCGTTACGCCCGGCGTGTCCTCAACGATGGCGAGCCGGCGTCCGGCTATTTTGTTGAAGAGCATGGATTTGCCCACGTTCGGCCGCCCGACAATGGCAATCAGCGGTCTGCCCATTCGCGCAACCCCTCCGCCCGCCCGCCGGGAAATCCAAGCATGGCCGCAAGCAAATCGGCGCCGCCCGGCCCCACGGCGCGCACGGATACGCCGAGCCGCGCCGACAGCGCGCCCAGCGTCACATCGTCCAGGAACACGTCCTCTCCGCGTTTCAGCATGGCGCGCGGTATGAGCAGTCTGTCTCCGAGCGGCTTGCCCGCAAGCTGCGCCATGATGTCGCCGCCCGTCACCAGGCCCGCCACATCCACCGATTCTCCGAAAAAATCATTCCGTATCTCGTACACCTCTCCGGGTACGTCTCCGTACCGCTCGGCCGCGGCTCGCGCCATCTCCCTTATGAAGCCGCCGGCCGCGCGTCCTGTGGCGATTGAAAATCCGCCGCGCGCCCGCAGTCCCACGCTGTCTCC
Source organism: Oscillospiraceae bacterium (assembly GCA_031278515.1). Taxonomy (GTDB): domain Bacteria; phylum Bacillota; class Clostridia; order Oscillospirales; family Oscillospiraceae; genus JAISBX01. The sequence continues at coordinate 14,985 of JAITKI010000106.1, forward strand.
CCTCTCGAAAAAGCCGCCGTCCAACGCTGCGTCAAACTCGGTCATGAGCAGTCGCATCATGCCCACGCCGTTTTCGAGCTGCGGGTATTCCTCATAAAAACCGTCGTCCGGCAGCTCACGGCCGGCTTTGATATACATCTCATCCGCGCAGAAAGCAAAACGCGAACCGCGCTCCCTCAAAAAGCCGCCGCTCAGTCCCTCCACGAGACACAGCGTCTCGCGGGCGAGGGCGGGATCGAACGCCGACAACTGCGTGAGACCGTCCCTGTGTTTCGTGAGTCCCACCGGCACGACCGACACGCTCGCCACGCCCGGATACAACCCCCAGAGTTCCGTGAGCGACCTGCGCAGTTCCTCGCCGTCATTCACGCCGGGACAGCACACTATCTGACAATTTACGGTGATTCCGCCATCCGCGAGCGCCCTGAGTTTGTCCATAATCCCACATGCGCCGCCGCCCAGCATATGGCCTCGAATCTCCGGGTCGGTGGAATGTACCGACACATTAATAGGGCTGACGCGCAGGTCGATCATCCGCTCCAACTCGCCCGGCGGCATGTTGGTGAGTGTGACGTAATTACCGTGCAAAAAACTCAGGCGCGCGTCGTCGTCCTTGTAGTACAGCGTACCGCGCATTCCGCGCGGCAACTGGTCTACAAAGCAGAAGATACACTTGTTGCGGCACGAGCGCTCCGCGTCCATCAGCGGGTCGTCAAACTCAAGCCCGATCCCCGCGCCCGCCGGTTTGCGCACACGCACAAGCTTCACAGCGCCGTCCTGCCCGCGCAATCTGATCGTCAGGCGCGGCTCATAGGCGCCGTACATGTAGTCGAGGACGTCCTTGATCTCACGACCGTTTATACTGACAATGGCGTCGCCGACGGCGATTTTTGTCTTTGAGGCAGGACTCCCCGCCTCGATGGCGCGGACGGTTTTCCCCCGCGCTCCCGCCGCCGGCGCGCTCCGCCGAACGAGACGCATACAGGCACTCGCCGCTCAGGCGCTCAAAATATCGCGCCCGTTATACGTACCGCACGCCTTACACACCCTGTGCGGCATACGGTACTGCCCGCATCTTGGGCACTTGACAACTCCCGGCGCGGTCAGCTTCCAATGCGATGAACGCCGCTTATCCCTCCGCGCCTTTGATACTTTACCTTTTGGAACCGCCATATCGACACCTCCCGTCAATCATCATTCCCGCCGGATTATCTGCAATATCCGCCGGAATATACATCGCCTTCTAGAGAACATACCCATCTAAAAGCTGCCGGAGCTTCGCCCTTCCGGGGTCGGTCCCGCGAACACATCCGCACGGCCCGTCGTTGAGATCCGCCCCGCATATCTCGCACAGCCCCTTACAGTCCTCACGGCACAAAACCGCCTGATCCGCGTTGAGAATGAACTCCGTCGTCACGATACCGTCCACGTCAACGCAGTCCCCGCTGATGACATATTTATCGATATCCTCCCGCTCGGCATCCTCTTCGCGCACCAGCGTGACGGATATACGCCTGTCAAGCGGCATGTCAAACTCCCCAAGACAGCGCGCGCAAACACCGCGCGCCACGGCGCTCACGTCCGCCGTAAGCGTCAGCAGCCCGGCGCTGTTCCTGACAGAACCCACCGCGCGCGGCTCGCCTATGATTTCCGGTATCGACTCAGAGAGCAGCTCCGACAGGTCAGGCGCGTAATCGAACGGCACTGAATCGCCGGGCGACAGGAGTAAATCGCGCAAATCCAGAACCATACCACGCACCTCGCACAATGTCCGGATATTATATTGCGACTCGACGGTGTTTGTCAACTATTATTTTGGAACAGGGTGTAGATATAAAATTTTGGTATTTACAAATACCTCAGGGAGTGATATACTGGCATAGTAGGAGGGTGTCAGTATATGGAAAACGGAGATGCAAAAAACCTGACTGCCAACAAATTGGCAGAGATTGAGCGCCTAATAAAGATGTTCAAGGAGAAGTTTGAAGCGGGGACATCTGACGCAGAGAACTTTATGACGATGT
>JAITKI010000108.1 GCA_031278515.1 Oscillospiraceae bacterium
GAAAATGCGAAATGTGACAATTTTTGCTCCGTCGCACGGGACGCACTCCTCCGCAAAAATTCTTTTCGCCTACGCCGAAAAGGACGAAGGGCGAAAATCGCTACAAACGAAAATATTCATTAAGAATCAATTCGTTTGTGATGGCTTCGCCATCACAAACGAGTCACGGGAGCAGGGATCTCGCCGCGCGCGGCTCGCAAAGAGCATTTTCCGGGGAATAAATCCCCAAAAAATGCGGAATATTACAATTTTTGCTCCGTTATATAGGGGTCCCCGCGAAGTCGGAGGACTTCGTGGGGAGAGGACGAACGACGGAGCGAGCAAGTTCCCGGCTTTAGCCGGAAACTTGCTTAGCGCAGTCCGTGAGGACGAGACGCACGCCTGTGCAAAAATTCTTTCGCCTAAGCCGAAAAGGACGGGAGAGCGAAAACTGCCGCAAACGAAATTATTCATTAAAAAGAAATTATTCGCGGTTATTTTGGCGGCGGCGCTGTTGACGCCGCGCGTGTCCGCGCTCCGGTACGGCGCCGGGGCGGCGTCGGACGCCGCCGGGGCGTTCGAGCCGGTACGCCGCCGTGAGGACGCCGAATTTACCGATGTCGACCCGGACGCGTGGTACGCGCAATATGTGGAAACGGCGTATGAGTACGGCCTCATGGACGGCAAGACAGGAACTGTTTTTGATCCCGGCGGCGCGATGACCGCCGCGGAGGCTATCAAACTCGCCGCGACGCTGCACATGATATATCATGGAAAAAGTCTGGGCTTTGAGCCCGCGACGCCGTGGCATGGCGCGTATACCGACGCCGCGATAAGATGGGGCGTCGCCGAGCCGCTCGTGAGCTACACGGCGCCGGCCACGCGCGCTCTGCTCGCGGAGCTTATCGGCGGCGCGCTGCCATCCGGGGAGTACGCTCCGATCAACGCGGTCGGCGACTACCGCATACCGGACGTGTCGCCCGACGAGCGCTTCGGACCGTCTGTGTACACGCTCTACCGCGCGGGCGTACTGACGGGCGGCAACGGATACGGACTATTTCGGCCGGATGTCGTAGTGACGCGGGCTCAGGCCGCGGCGATCGCCGTACGCGCCGCGATACCGGAGTACAGAGCGCGTCTGTCGCAGCCGGAGCGGCTCTCGGCCGGGGAGATATATTCCCTGTGCTCCGGAGCGGTGATGCAGCTGGATACATACGACGCCGTGGGTACGCATATACGCACGGGCAGCGCGTTCTTCATTTCGCCGTCCGGTTTGGCCGTGACGTGTCTGCACGTACTCGAATACAGCGAGCGCGCAACAGCCACACTGGCGGACGGTTCTCAGCGCGAGATCGCCGAGGTGGTCGCGCGTGACGCGGAGGCGGACATTGCCGTGGTGCGCGTGGAGGGGGAGGGATACGACTGCCTGAAGCTCGCGCGCTCCGAAACGCTCAAGCCCGGCGCCCGCGCGTACGTGATAAGCAATCAGCTCGGACTCATCAACTCAATTACGGAAGGTCTCGTATCACAGCCGCTGCGCGAGGTCGAAGAGCGGAATTTTGTGCAGTTCACGGCCCACATATCTTTCGGCAGCGGCGGCGCTCCGCTCATCGACGAACACGGGTTTGCAGTCGGCATTGTCAGCGGCTCATTTGCGGCCGGGCAGAGTCTCAATCTCGCCGTACCGTCGGAGGCGGCTTTCCCGCTTCTGCCGCGAATGTACGGCGCTGTGTGAGCGCGCGCTTCTTATCGCGGATCGACGTATACGATTTTTTCGTAATACGTAGGCAGATCGACCGCGTCGGCGTACTCGCGCGGCGTCACCGCGGTAAAACGCTTGAATTCACGTATGAAATGCGACTGGTCGTAATATCCCGCGTCCGCCGCTATGTCCGTCAGACGCGCCGTCTCGCTGACATTCAGACGCGCTATCAGACTCTGGAAGCGAACGTGCTCGGAGAATTCCTTGGGAGAGACGCCGATATTCTGCGTAAACACTTTGTTGATGTAGCGCGCCGAATACATCGTCTTGTTCTCCAGATCGGCTATGCGCGCGCATCCTCCAGACCGTTCTACGGCGCCTATCAGAAGCTGCAGCAGGTCGGACGATCTCCAATCATTTCCGATATACCTGTCTATGACGGCGGCGCGTTCGGCGAAGCAGCCCGCCTCGGCGACGCGCGCGATCAGCGCCTCGCCGCCCGGCATATCGCGTACGTCCGCCCTGCGATCGACGAGTTCGGGGATGGCGACGTCAAATCTCGCGGGAATGTAGCCCGGCATGAAGCGGACGCCGAAGTAGCTGTCGCCCTTTTTCAGTTTCACTTTTACATTCCCCGTCACCATGCCGTACAAGTACCCCTCCGCGCCGCCGCTCCCTGCGTTGAACAGGATATCGACGCAACCGTCCGGTATGCCGGTGAGACTGCCCGCCTTTTCACTGTTGGCGTCGAAAGTGTAGTAATGTACAATACGCTCGGATTGCGGAGGCTGCGGTAGTATTTTGTAGTATCTGCTCGTATTGACCAGCATGAACGGCTGCACGGGATACAGTCCTCGCCGCATAAAAATACGCCCCCCGAAAACGCGATAACGCAAAATGAAGAAGGCGCACACCCGTAACCGGGTATGCGCCTTTGCATGTCCGCCGCAGTATATCACGCCGCCACGCGGGTTGTCAAGCAGGAATAATTTCGTCTTGTTGAGGGTGTAGATATAAAATTTTGGTATTTACAAATACCTCAGGGAGTGATATACTGGCATAGTAGGAGGGTGTCAGTATATGGGAAACGGAGATGCAAAAAACCTGACTGCCAACAAATTGGCAGAGATTGAGCGCCTAATAAAGATGTTCAAGGAGAAGTTTGAAGCGGGGACATCTGACGCAGAGAACTTTATGACGATGT
>JAITKI010000123.1 GCA_031278515.1 Oscillospiraceae bacterium
AAATGCGGAATATTACAATTTTTGCTCCGTCGCACGGGACGCACTCCTCGCAAAAATTCTTTTCGCCGTAGGCGAAAAGGACGGGAGAGCGAAAACCGCTGCAAACGAAAACATTCTGAGCTACGCCGATTTTTCGGAATCCTCCGCGTCCGCCGGCGCGGCGGTTTCGGACACCGGCGCGGTGGTTTCGGACACCGGCGCTACCGGCTGTATTCCGATGTCGATTATGTTGGATATGGGCGCCTTTACTTCCACGGCGTTTCCGTCCGCGTCCGAGGATGTGATGTACGCGGTCATCACGCCGTCTGTTACCGCAACGCGCGTCACAACGCCCGAGACCTCTACAGGTTCGGGCGTCGTACCCGACGAATCCGCCTCTCCCGACAGCAGCGCCTTCACGTTCCTGCCGATGAGTCCGGACGCCGCGATGAGCGGGTTGTCCGTCGAAAACAACTCCTTGTCGTACACTTCCGTTATTGTGGAAGCCTTGACCTCGACATCGCCGATCAGCGCGTATATTTCGCCGTCCTTGTGTACTATCATATCCACAAGTCCCGCCACGGCCCTCTCGGTGCCGCTCTCGTCGACAAACTCCGACAAAACGTACTGGCCTATGAGACTGTAGTATGTAAATGCCGACATGTAACCGCTCATGTTCTGCAATTGCTCCAGTGACGAGAACTGCGCGAGCTGCGCGGCAAAGTCGCTGTCCTTGACAGGTTCCAGCGGGTCTTGATACTGCAACTGCGCGGCCAGAAGCTTGAGAAAGTCGTTTTTGCCCATCTCGCTCTTGACCGTCCGCTTGTTGTTCAGATATTCGTCATACGAATACATATCGGCAAGGGACGTGGCCGCCGAGACTCCATCGCTCATATGAACATGTCCTTTCAATCGCGCGCGATTACGCGCTGTACTCAAATGTGTTTGTGTCCTCGTCCCCGACGGACGCCCACATCAGCTCCGGGGCATACGCCGCGACCCGCGCCGAGTCGTCCGCCGCGCCGCCGCCGCGGCTCTTGCGCGGGCTGCCGCGTCCGCCGCCGCCGCCCGGATCGGAGCGCGCGCCGAAGCCGTCGTATTCGCCGCCGCTGACGCCGGCGTATACCACGTCCACGCTCTCTATCTTGACGCCCTTGCCGCTCAAATTGTCGATCAGCGCGGCTATTTGGCCGTCTATCATCCCCTTGACCTCGGGGTCGGACGCGCTTATCTTCACGCTCACGCCGCCGCCTGTCATACTCAGATTCAGCGTGACGCGTCCGAGGTATTCCGGCTTGAGCTCCACCGACATGGCGCTCACGCCGTCCTCGCGCATGATCTCCAACCTCTCGACCATAGTGTCAAACAGGCTTTCGCGCGTCGCCGCCGTCGGCTGCTCGGCCGGGGCGCTCTTGAGCCGCTCCGCCGCGAACACCTTCTCGGGCGCCACGTCTACCGGCGTCTGCGCGGGCGGCGTCTCGCCGCCGGATTCCGGTTCGGCGCCGTCCTGTTCCGGCTCGCCGCCGGACTTCGCGCTCCGTTCCCCGGCCGTTCGCGAAACGATCGGATGGTTTTCCTCGTTCACATTCTCCAAAGGGCACGGCGCGTCGTCGCGGATGTCGGCGGGTCTTACTTCCCGCTCCTCCGGTATTTGCCGCTGTGTCCCTGTCCGCATCCTTGCTTGTGGCATCCGTGCCTGTTCATCGCTCGCCACGGCGATCTCCGTGTCGCGCGCGGGAGCGCTTGCGCTTGTATAGTCTGTGTAGTCTGTATTTTCAGCTCCGTCTGTCGCTGGTTTTGTTCCCTCGAGAATGGTAACGAGTTCCGGCGCCGCGCAGGCGCTCTCCACCGTCGGCGCCGCCGTCTCGGCAGGCACCGTCTCGGCAGGCGCGTCGCCGCCGTCCGGAACCATGTCGGTCGCCTGCGCGTCACGCGGTATCGCGGCGAACAACGCGGCGAGAACGCTCATGTCTATCTGTTCCGTCTGCGTACTCTGTTCGGCGCCGTCCAACTCGGCGGCGTCCGGTTCGGGAGCGTCTCCCGGCGCCGGTTTTGCCGCCACCTCCGGTTTCGAGCCCCGCTCTGTTACGGCATCCGCGCCACCGCGCGCTTCCGACAGCGCGCGGGTAAAACCGCTCTCGCCGCGGTCGTCCGGCGCGGACGCGAATTCGACCGCGCCCTGTCCCGTCTGCGCCGCTGTCGTCTCCGCCGCCACTGTTTCCGCAGTCCGCACAGCTCCGATAATATCAATTCCTTGCATCTCTTATCACCCCCCTTCGTCGTCCTCACGGACTTCGCTAAGTCTCGGAATCGCGCGAGCGCGATCACAAAACTTAGCGAAGTCCCCTACCGGTTTACATCATTTGGAGAGCAACGCCTGCGTTATGGCTGCGGCAAGCTGCCTGTCCATCGCCTCCAATATAGGCGCGGCGTTCTTCTCCGGCATGTAATAGAATATCGCCGCCGCGTCGTATACGGTGTACAACTCCGCCATTATCTCGGCGGCCGATACGGCGTCCATCGCGGCGTACGTCTTCGCCAGCGACTCCATATCCTCGATCTCCTGCGGACTCAACCCCAGCCAGTAACCGGAGTCCGGCGCGCCCGCGCCCTCCTGCGCGCTCTGCTCCTCTTGTGCCTCCAGCGCGGCCTCTCTGCGCTCCAGTTCCAGCCGCAGTTCCTCCAGTCGCTCATCCTCCGCGAGCGCGTCCGCCCGCCGGGTCTCCAACTCCGCGCTGTCCGCGGCGAGTTCCGCCTCCCGCCGTGTCAGATCGGCGTAATCCGGGTCGAAGGAATTCACAAACTCAATAACGGCTGTTCGAAAGCCCCACTGGTCGAACTCGACGACGACGAACACGAACGCGCTCAGGGCGGCGGCCAGCAGCACGGCGGCCGCGATGATCGCTATGAGCTTGCGCTTCCCGCGTTTCCGTCCGCCCGCTGCGTTTTTGACCTTGCCCCGCCCGGGCCGCGCCCGACGCTCCCGTCCGGCCGCCCGCCGCGCGTCTCCGGCCGCCGGCGCCGTCTCCCCGGCTGTTCCGGCCGCCGCGGGCGCCCGAACCCTTCCGGGCGTCTGCGGCGCGCCGGCCGTCTGCCTCACTTCCTCCGCCACTATACACCCTCACTGATAACGTCGAACGATACGAGATCGCCGACGTTTTTCTCGTCCTCGGCCCTCATCTGGGTCATGTACTCCGCGTACTGGCGCCCGCGCAGCTTTTTGTAAACCTTAAGCTCTCGCATCGTCGCCAACAGCGCCGCCTCGCGTTTTCCGACCTCAAGGGCCGCCCGCTCTATTTCGGACGCGACCTTCGCCCTGGCGTCGCGTACCCGGGTGAAGAACCTGTCGTACGCCACAAGCCGTTCCGCGCTCGTCGCGCCGCCGCGCAGCTCGGCGGCGCGCTGCTGTCTGCCGCTCTCGAACGACTCCGCCAGCTCGCCGTCCCGTCTGTAAGCGTCCCGCAGGGCGTTTTGCGCCTCCTTGAGTTCCGCCCGCTGCAACTTTTCAACGGTCTTCTTGTACCGCTCGACCGACTCCAATGTGAACTTGAATTTTTTCACGTCCCGTCACCCCTTGCCCGAAACGGGAGCTGATCCCCGTATGATCGACGCCATCATCTCCAGCGTCTCGTCGTATGTACACCTGTCGGAGACGCCTTGCCGGAGGAAATCCTGTATCTGCGGGTGCAGTTCCACCGCCCTGTCTATCTCGGGGTTCGCGCCCCGCCTGTACGCGCCGATATTTATCAGATCCTCGGCCTCGCTGTAGACGGCCATCATGCGCCTTATACTTCCGCTGAGCTCCATGTGGCGCTCGCTGACTATGTCGGGCATGACGCGGCTCACGCTGCCGAGTACGTCTACGGGCGGGTAATGGTTGCTGTTAGCTATCGCGCGCGAGAGCACAATATGCCCGTCCAGTATGCCGCGCACTGTGTCCGACACGGGTTCATTTATGTCGTCGCCCTCCACCAGAACCGTGTACAGCCCCGTTATCGAACCCTTGTCAGACATGCCGGAGCGTTCCAGCAGACGCGGCATAACGGTGTACATCGACGGCGGGAATCCGCGCGATACGGGCGGCTCGCCGCCCGCCATACCTATCTCGCGCTGCGCCATGGCAAACCGCGTCAGGGAGTCCATCAGCAGCAGGACGTGCTTGCCTCTGTCCCGGAAATACTCCGCCATCGCCGTGCCTGTCATCGCGGATTTCAGTCTCAGCAGGGCCGACTGGTCCGATGTGGCCACTATCAGCACGGATTTCGCGAGACCCTCCTCGCCGAGGTCTTTTTCGACGAAGTCGCGCACCTCCCGACCGCGCTCTCCTACGAGCACTATCACGTTGACGTCGGCCACGGCGTTTCTTGCCATCATGCCGAGCAGCGTGCTCTTCCCGACGCCGGAGCCCGCGAATATGCCCAATCTCTGGCCCCTGCCCACGGTCAAAAGGCCGTCTACGGACTTTATGCCGAGTGGCATCGGCTCCGAAATGCGCTCCCTCACCATCGGGTTCCGGGGCGTCGCGTCCGCCGGATACCACGCGTCCGGCGCGGGCGGCGGCAAGTCGTCGAGCGGATTGCCTAGCGCGCCCAGTATACGCCCCAAGAAGCCCTCTCCCACAGGCACGCTCAGCGACACGTCGGAATACACCACGAGACTGCCCAGTCCGGCGCCTCCTAAATTGTCAAAGGGCATGAGTTGCGCGAGCCCGTCCTTGAAACCCACTATCTCCGCCGTCACGGATCTGTCGCCCCGGACTGAGTACACCTCGCACAGGTCTCCGATCCTCGCGTTGGGCGCCGTAGACTCCACGGCAAGTCCGACGATCTTCGTCACGCGCCCGCAATACTCAAGCGCGTCGATCTCCGACAGCGCCTCCAGGCATTTGTCAAGCTCCATACGGCTCACAGCGCGCGCCGCCTCTCCAACGCCGCGCCGACGCGCCGCAGCTTCGCCTCGGGCCCGGCGTTAACCGTCACGCCGCCGGCGTCTATCACGAGCTCCATCCGTCCGAGTGATGCGTTTTTAGTGACCTCGGCGGAGATTTTTTTCCCGTTCACGCTGAAAATCGCGCCGCCGGACGGGAAAAACCGCTCGTAATCGGCCTCGCTGACGGTAAGCGTCAGCTTGCCCTCAGGCTTTATCTTTTCAAGCGCGCTCTTGACAAGCCTTTCAAAGAACTTATCGTCATTTTCGTAAGATACGTTAATTATTTTTTTTACCATTTCAAAAATGAGCGGTTTGATCTCATCCTTTGCGTCCCCGATCTCTTTCAGCGCGGCCTCACGCGCCGCGAAAAACTCGGCCAGCACGCGCTCGACGGCAGTCTTGTTCTCCGCCGCTATGGCCTCGAATTCCTCCGCCGCCTTCTTGTCGCCTTCGACGTGTCCCTCCAGAAAGCCCTCGTCGTACGCCTTCCGGCGCATTTCACCGGCGCGCGTTCCGGCGTCCTCTAGGATACGCGCGGCCTCCGCCTCCGCCTCGGCGATTATCAGTCCGGCCTGCTCCCGCGCCTCCCCGACATAGTCGACGGCCTCTCCGTCCGAAGCCGGCTCGCCGTCCGGCGCCGGGATGTCGGGCTCCGGCTCGGGATCAAGCTCATCATACCACTCCGGCGGCGGGGCGTACGGCGAGGCGCTCAGGCGCACCTTCTCGCGATTGACCTTAAACAATCATATCGTCCCCTTCCCCGCGGGCGATGACTATCTCCCCGTCGTCCTCCAGCTTGCGCACGACGCTCACTATACGCTGCTGCGCTTCCTCGACGTCGCGCACCCTGACGGGACCCATCACATCCATGTCGTCCTGTATCATCTCCTGCATACGCTTGGATATATTGGTGAATATAATCCTCTTCACGTCGTCCGTCGCCATCTTCAGGGCTATGGCGAGGTCGGCGTTGTTTATATCGCGCAACACCCTCTGCACGGCCTGGCCGCCGAGCTTCGATATATCCTCGAATACAAAGAGGTTGTTCCTGATCTCGTCGGCGAGAACGCCGTCTTTCTCGTCGAGTATTTCGAGGATACTCTTTTCGGAACTCCTGTCGAGCGAGTTGAATATCTCTACGATGGCGTTCAGTCCGCCCACCTGTATTTGATCCATGTAGCCCATAGACGATATTTTGCGCTCCAGCACGCGTTCCGCCTCGCGTATGTAGTCCGGCGAGGCGCTGCCCATGCCGGCTATTCGGCGTATTATCTCGGCTTGGCGCTCCGAGGACAGCGCGGCTATAATCTGGGCCGACTGCTTCGGCTCTATGTACGACAGGACGAGCGCTATCGTCTGCGGGTGCTCGCTATGCAGCACGTTGAGAATCTGCGCGGCGTCGGCGCGTCTTATGAAGTCGAACGGGCGCACCTGGAGCGACGATGTGAGCCGCCGTATCAGCTCGTCCGCGCGCTCCTGTCCCAGCGCGCTCTCCAGCAACTCGCGCGCGTAGTCGATTCCGCCCTCTTGCAGGAACTTGTTGGCAAGACACATCCCGTAAAACTCGTTTATCACCTGCTCGCGGGTATCCGAATCCACCTTGCGAAGCATAGCTATGCTCATCGTCATAGACTCCACTTCTTCCTCGGAGAGGTGCTTATACAGTTGCGCGGAATATTCCTTGCCAATGCTGACGAGCAAAACCGCAGCCTTCTCGGCCGGCGTTAATCCGTGATCCGCCATCCTCATGACCATGCCTTTCGTTTTACTTCATGCGCAAAGAGACTAAGCTTGTTTCAATCTCCCGGCGCCGGCCGGCTACTGCTCCTCGGTCAGCCAACCGCGCAGGATAGACGCCACGGCCTCAGGATCCGCCTTGATCATCTTTTCAAGCTGCACGACCGTCTCGGGCGGCGGCGCGCCGACCGTGACGGGTTCTTCCTCTTCCTGCGCCTGTCCGATCGCCTCCATATCCTCACCCCCAAACGCCGCGGAGTCGTAGAGGCCGTCCTCGCCGATCAAATAGTCAACGCCTCCCTCCGCCGCCGGGACCGGCGCCGGCGCCGGTTTTTTGAGCAGGGATCTGATAAGCGCGAGAATCATAATGACGAGAATAAGCGCGGTCAGGCATATGATACCCGTCTGCACAAGTTCTTGCATCTTGTAGCGGTCAAGCGCCCTGGTCTGTATATCCTGCGCCTCGGCGAGCGGGTTCGTCTCGACCTCCTGAAACGGCAGACGCTCGACATAGACGTACTCGACGGACGTGCCGATAGCGCCCGCAACGAGATTGCGGACGTTCTCCGTGTAATCCTCCTGCACCGACGAGCTGTCCAGCAGCACGCCGATGGAGAGATGTTTTATGGCGCCTTTCGCTTTCTCAATCTGCGTCGTCACCTTATTCACGTCGTAGTTGGCCTCGCGGAGTATCTTCCTGTACGTCTCGTCCTCCCCGAGGTCGCCGTACGGGTACTCCAGCGTTCCGTCAATATCCTCAACAGAACCCATCCCGTTGGTATCGGTGCCGGGTACGCCGCCGGCCGCCCCGCTTGCCTGCGTGATCTCGTACAACTCCGACGCGCTGACGTAAACGCCCTGCTCCTCGCCCTCCACAGGCGGTTCGAGCGTTACGGACTCCGATATCTCGCTGTCAAAATTCAAGGTCACACTGACTTCCGCCCTGACCTTTCCCACGCCGAACACGGGCGTGAGCATGTTCACCACCTGGTTTCCCAGCTCGTGCTCCGTGCTGGCCTCCAACAACCTCTGCGTCGTTATATTCGCCGCCTTTCCCTCCGCGTCCGGGTCGTCGGTGAGCAGATACACATTGAGCGAAGAGTCCACGATGCTCACGTTCTCAAGCTTCAGTCCGGAGATCGCGGTGACCGCGAGGCTTGCTACCGCGCTCGCCTCCGCCGACGACAGCGTCACGCCGTTTTTCGGCATGAGCAGGATGGCGACGCTCGCGTCCTTCTCCTCCTCCGGACGCATGAACACGGAGTCCTCAGCCGGACTTATAATCACAAGGCAGTCGTCTATCTTGTCGGAGCGGTTTATGGCGGTACGCAGCATCTCCTGCTTCTGAAAAACGGAATACTCCTGCTGCTGAAGATCCGACACGCTGAAGCCGGACGCCTCCGCGATGAGCGTGTAGTCAAACCCGCTGTTGTATCCCGCCGCCGCAAGCGTCATGCGCAGCTCGGAGACGCGTCCGGACGGCACAAGCAGCGCTCCCGTCCCCTGCACCTTTACGTCCACGTCCATTTCCTTCAGCGTGCTGTAGATCGCGGCCGCCTCCTCCTGGGGAAGTCCGGCGTACAACAGCTCATACTTCGTCCTGTTGAGCGCCAGCGACAAGGTGACGGCGAGAGCAACTACAATCACCGCAAGAACGGCAAGCCTGATTTTCTGACTTTTACTGAGACCCTTGAAAAATTCGCGGGTCTGCTTCCATGCGTTGCCAAGGAAATTCTTCAATGACAGTTCCTCCTGAGCTGCGACCTATAAACGCTACTCGCCAATTGCGGCCATGCGGGGCATGGCCGCAATGCGCGCTCTGCCCGCCCCCGACGAACCCACCCGTCTGTCGGGGGCGGGCAGAGCGCGATTTTAACGGCGGTTCCTACTTGCTTCAACCTCTGGTAACTCCGATAATAACATAAAAAATGACTCGTGACAAGCCCCAAACCCTGCTTTTAGTTAAGATTTTGTTTTCTTTAGTCGGGATAAGTCGGCGGTCAAAATCAACAATGACGCATTCAAAACGTCAACATTCACTGCCCCGCCTCAATCTCCGGACTGTAGATACGGTTCGGCGCCGTACGCCAGATCGAACAGTTCTCCGAGACGCGCGGTCTCACCCAGCAGATACAGGTACCCGAACAGGGCTTCAAGTCCGGTGGACATGTGGTACTCCGACCGCGCCGCGCCGCGCGCCATTGAGCGCGCGCGCGTGTTACGTCCGCGTTTGTATACCGCGCGCTCATCTTCGGTCAGCTCTGGCAGCACGCGCCGCGCGGCGGACGCCTGCGCTTTGGCCGAGACGCGCGCCACCGCCTTCTCGTGCATATTTCGGGCCGTTACGCCCCCTTCCGCGCACAACCGCGTCCGCGTCATGAGTTCGTACACGGCGTCTCCGACGTACGCCAATCCCGGCGCCGACACGCCGCGCGCCTCGCCCACCGGCATATCCATCTTCAGGTAATCGCGCAAAACTATCCCCCCAACTCGATCATCCTGTCGATACACTTCCCGGCGGATGCTATAAGCTCCGGCGGCATTGTTATCTCCTCGCCCCCGTCTCCGGCGCAACAGTGGTACAGATCCATTAACGTCGTGGCCTTCATGTTGTGGCACATCATTTTTTTGTCGAGGTAATAAAACCGCTTATCCGGACAGGCGTATTGAAGATGCTCGGCTATGCTCGTCTCCGTGCCGATGAGAAACTCCCGGCTGTCGGATTTTACCGCGTAGTCGTATATCCCTGACGAGGAACCCACGTAGTCGGCCGCCGTGACGACGTCGGGAACGCACTCGGGATGCACGAGCAGCAGCGCTCCGGGATGCGCCCTTCTCGCGGCGGCGACGTCTCCCGCGCCAACGGCGGCGTGAATGGGACATCCGCCGTTTATCAGGCGTATCGTCTTCTCCGGAATCTGCTTTGCTATATAGGCGCCCAGGTTGCAGTCCGGCACGAACAGTATGTCGTGTTCCTCCATTGCCCTGATTATCTTGACGGCCGACGACGACGTGACGCACACCTCGCTCATCGCCTTTATTTCCGCAGTAGTGTTCATATAACACACCACCGCATGACCGGGATACTTCTCCGCCGCTGCTTTCAGCCGCGCAGCGTTCAGCTGATCCGCCATCGGACAGCCCGCCTCCTGGTTTGCCAGGTACACCGTTTTTTCCGGCGAGAGCAGCTTGACAGTCTCCGCCATAAAGCGAACGCCGCACATTACAACGCGACTGTTCGCAGTTTTCTGAGCGGAAACACTCACGGCGTAGGAGTCGCCGGTGAAGTCCGCGACTTCTATAATCTCACGCGCCTGATATACGTGCGCCAGCACGCATATGTCCCGCTCTTTTTTAAGAGCGCGTATCTCGTCCTGAATCTGCGCTATCGTCACAATGTATGACCACCTTTCGCGTCGCGTAATCTCATTTTCGCCCGTTTCGGCGTCCTATCTTATCGTACCCCCCCCCACGACGATGTCCCCGTCGTAGAGCACGACGGCTTGTCCCGGAGTGACGGCCCGCTGCGCGCTGTCGAACTCGACGCGCAGCTCATCCGCATCCGTCTGGTACGCCGTCGCCGGCTGCGCCCTGTGCGAGTACCTTATCTTTGCCGTCACTCGCACCGGCCCGTCGAGACGCTCCGCGGGTATTATATTGATGTCCGTGGCTGTCAGCGACTTGGAAAACAGCTCGTCGCGCCCGCCCAGCGCCACGGTGTTTGTGTCCGCGTGGATCGACTTGACGTACAGAGGCGCCTCCGCGCTCACGCCCAAGCCGCGCCTCTGGCCCACGGTGTAGCGGATGATGCCGCCGTGTCTGCCGAGCGTCCTCCCGTCCGAGTCCACGAACGGGCCGGGCGGATAGCTCCCGCCCGCGTATTTCTCGATGAATCCCGCGTAATCGCCGTTCCGCACGAAGCAGATGTCCTGGCTCTCGCGTTTTTGCGCGTTTACAAGCCCGCGCTCACGCGCCAGCTCGCGCACACGCGACTTTGTGAGTTCCCCGAGCGGGAACAGCGCTCCGTCAAGCTGCTCCTGGGACATAAAGTACAGGACGTAGCTCTGATCCTTGTCCGGATCGGCTCCTCTTTTCAAAATGTGTCTTCCCCCCGCCTCCGCGCGCTCCACGCGCGCGTAGTGTCCCGTCGCTATATACCGGCAGCCCAGGCCGTCGGCCTTTGAGCGCAGCGCGCCGAACTTGAGCGCGCGGTTGCAGTCTATACACGGGTTCGGCGTCTTTCCGAGCTCATACCGCCGCACAAAGCGGTCTATCACCTGTTCCCTGAATATCCCGGACACGTTTATCACGTAGAACGGGATGTCGAGCGCGCGGGCGACAGCCTCCGCGTCGCCCGCGTCCTCCAGTGCGCAGCAGCTTTTTTCCCAGCTCTCGCCGACATCCTCGTTCTCAAAGAGCTTCATCATCGCGCCCACGCAGTCGTATCCCGCCTGTAGCAGCAAGAGCGCCGCTACCGAGCTGTCCACACCGCCGCTCATGGCGACAAGCACCTTTTCCATCATGACAAATCACCGCAAGCTTTGCTCAAACACATTCCGCCCATCGCCGATATAATATCGCATATTTTAATTAAATGCAATATGAATCAATTCGGAATAATTTCGTTTGTGATGGCTTTGCCATCACAAACGAAATTATTCAATTATCCAATATGTTTGCAACGGGGCGGGCGGACGTGTATAATATGGGCAGTGTGAGCGCGGCGGCGCGCGTCCCGGGGGACATTTTTATGAAAGGCTGGGTGTATGCTTATGGGAATCCGGGAGCTTGTAAGACATCCGGCGCCCGATACAGAGAGCTGCGAGGCGCCGATGAATTACGAATTGGCCGGTAAAACTGTCGAAATCCGCTTTGACGGCGGAGAAAAGGTCTCGCTTGCTTTTGCCGAATATCCGGCGAGGGAGGTGCGTAAGAACGGCGACCCGCAGGCGCTGTATTACCGGTGCGCGAAGATCTCCTCCGGGATATACTATCTGACGCATATCTCGGAGGGAACGCTCGGCGTATACGTTCTCAATACGGCCGAAAATCTCGCGGCGCGGATCGTCACGGACGACGCCCTCAAATCGTCCTTTTCCTTCGGCGCGATAGGCGCGGAGGGCGCGTCCGGGAGACCCGCGTTTACGAATGATCTCGACGGAAACACGGTCGTCTGGCATCCGGGCGGCGGCGCGCCGCCGTTCAAGACGCTCTACGGCGGGGGCACCGCGTCCGTAGAGCGGACGGGAACGCGCGGCGGGGAGGCGGAGTATTCGGTGTCCGATTTTGCGGCGGTCAAAATCGGCGGCGGGACGTATTTGCAAAACGCCGTCGTGACGACGCCCACGGGCGCCGTCTGTGTCAACATGCTGTCAGACTTTCACAGCGTCACTTGTGTCGGGAGTGTTTACGGCGTCTCCGAAGCTGACGGAGTAAAGTACAAGTCGTTTGGCGGCTACGGCCGGGTCACTGATTATGAGGAGGGAAATGTTATGGATTTGCGCGAACACAACAAGATCACAGCGGGAGACATCGTCCAATACGCCCCGCCGCAAAATTTCGAGCTTGTCGGTCAGAAATTCTACTTTGTGATGGACGACGGATACGACTACGAGCTCAACTTTATCGGCGAGGACGAGCTGGAGTGGAATTTCACCGGCGGACAACCCGGCAGGGCCAAGTACCTCTGCTGCAAGGGAGACGATACGACGTATCTCGTCAGCTTTGAGCTAGGCGCCGTTCCGCGCTCGAATCACACCTGGGTCATCGATCTGGAAAACTGGCTTGTAACTCGCATAGCCGCCGAGGTCGGCGAGAATCCGAGATATCCGTATCTCATCACGCCGAAATACGAGTTCGGGGTCGTGCGCAGAGACGGCGTCGAGGTGAAACCGTACCCCAGACACGGATTCACATCCGACGTTGTCGGGAACATCGTGCAGTGGACGTACGGCGGCGATATGGCGACGGTACATATCTACTACCACACGCACTGGTACCGCATAACGTATCCGCCTGAGAAAAAGGGTTCGATGGCGTTCAACGAGGCGATGGCGAAGCTCCCGTCCCCCGACGAGCCGGCGGCGTACATCAAGATAAAGGACGGCATGTATCTGCTGAGCATAACGGAGCAGAATATGGAGAGACTGCTAGGGGCGGCAATGCACGTCCGCAGCAACACTATGTGTTTTATCCAGAACTACAAGCGCGTATATCAGGTGGGGCGCGCGTTCGGCACGGCGACCTGGGACGAGGGCGATCAGCCCATCCATCTGCTGTTCGGGGCGTACGGGAAGCTGCTGGAGCCTTCGGAGCAGGAGGAGTATATACGTAATCTGCTGACAGATCCGAATCCGTACATGGTGTAGACGGGAATCATTTCGTTTGTCACGGCCGGGGCCGTAACAAACGAGTCACTGGAGCAGGGATCTCGCCGTGCGCGGCTCGCAAAGAGCATTTTCCGAGGAATAAATCCCTGGAAAATGCGAAATGTGACAATTTTTGCTCCGTCGCACGGGACGCGCTCCTCCGCAAAAATTCTTTTCGCCTACGCCGAAAAGGACGAAGGGCGAAAATCGCTACAAACGAAAATATTCGGCTTGTGAGGTTATTGACAAACGCGCGCTTTGGGTATAATCTTCGGGTATGACAATGACTTTTGAAGAGTTTACCGGAAAATTCGGTGTGAGACTGAACGAGCGCCAGCGTGACGCCGTCCGCGCGACACGGGGGCCCGTCCTGCTGCTCGCCGTACCCGGCAGCGGTAAGACGACGGTCATCGTGGCCAGAATCGCGTATATGCTCTACTGTCTCGGAATCGAGCCGGGCAGGATACTCACCATGACGTACACGGTCGCCGCGACAAACGAGATGCGCGCGCGGTTCGTCTCGAAGTTCGGCCCGGAGTACGCCGACGCGCTGGAGTTTTGCACAATAAACTCCCTGTGCGCGCGCATAATCAACAGATATGGGACGACGCGCCGGCGCGAGATATTCGATCTTGTCAACGGAGCGCCGGACGGCGGGGCCGCCGGACGCATCTATCGCATATACGCGTCGATGTACGGACGGCAGCCGTCTGAGGGCGACGTCAAGGAGATCATGACGCACATAACCTACTGCAAAAATATGCAGCTGGGGCGCGCCGAGATTTCCTCCGTAAAACTGGAGGGCGCCGATTTCCGCGAGATATACGAGGCGTACCGAATAAACCTGACGCGCGACCGCCTCATGGATTACGACGACCAGCTGCGGTACGCGTTCACGGTTCTGCGCAAATGTCCCGACATACTGTCCGAACTGCACGACAGATACCACTACATAAACGTTGACGAGGCACAGGACACCTCCAGGATACAGCACAATATCATCGCTATGCTCGCCTCCGGCCGCCGCAATCTCTTCATGGTGGGGGACGAAGACCAGAGCATATACGGCTTCCGCGCGGCGTACCCGCGCGCCCTTCTTGATTTCGACCGCGCGTACGCGCCGGCGACGACGCTGCTCATGGAGCAAAATTACCGCTCCACGGGCGAGATCGTTGAGCGCGCGAACAGGTTCATAGCGCAAAACACCGCCCGGTACTCCAAGCGCATGACCACCGCGAACGGTTGGGGCGCTCCGCTGCGCCGCACCGTCGTATCGGACGTGGCGCTCCAGTACCACTACCTCGCGGATGTGGCCGCGCGCTCCGACCGGGAGACCGCCGTGCTGTACCGCAACAACGACAGCGCCCTACCCGTGATTGACGCCTTGGACAAAATCGGCGCCGGATACAGTGGCGGTCCGTCCGATATGGCGTTCTTCACGAACTATATTGTCCGCGATATCGCCGGCATAATCCGCTTCGCGCTCCGGCCCTATGATTTGGAACTCTTCCTGCTGATATACCGCCAGCTCAACCTGCGTCTGCGCGAGGACGCCATTGTCCGTCTGCGCGAGCGGTGCGGCGACGGACGGCGCGGGCGCGACGTGATAAAAACGCTTCTCTCCGACAAACTTCTCGGGCGGACCACCGTCTCACGCGTCGTCTCGCTGCGCGACGCGCTGGGCGACATACGAGCCGCTCGCGGCTCGGACACTGTGACGGCGGCGATAGAGACGACGGGATACGGGCGGTATCTGAAATCAAAGCGAGCGGACAGCTTGCGCGTCAGCGTCTTGAAGTCGTTAGCAGAGCTTAACTCCGGGGCGGAGCGCTTCCTGCTGAGACTCGGCGAACTGCAGACGCTTATCGCCGGGCGCGGCGGCGGCGATGGCGGCGGAAAGAGCAAGTTCATTCTGTCCACCATACATTCCGCAAAGGGGCTGGAGTTTGAACGCGTGATAATGATCGACGCCGTACAGGGCGTACTCCCCAGCGTAGAGCCTCCGCCGGAGGGCAAGCGGCTCGACGGACGCGAACTCGCCCTTTTAGAGGAGGAGCGCCGGGTGTTCTACGTCGGCATGACGCGCGCGAGGGAGTATCTCGAATTCATCACATACGAGAACGAGTTCGGGCGGCGCGTCGAACGCGCGTTCCCGTTCGTAGACGCGCTGACGGGGGGCGGCCCCGCGCTGACGGTCTGACGCCCCCGCGGCCAAAACCGGGAGACTCGCCCAAACGACGACGGCCGGGACGCGGACAAAATCCGCATCCCGGCCGTCTTAGTGTTGGCGACTACCTATTTTGCCGAGCGGTCGCCCGCTAAGTATCGTCGGCACGAGTGAGCTTAACTTCCGTGTTCGGGATGGGAACGGGTGTACCCTCACCGTTATCGACGCCAACTGTCGCCTATCTTACCACGTCGGCGATACCTTGTCAAGGGTTTTTTCGCGAAAATATAATAAGTTTTTTTAATGCTGTAATAACCAACGCTTCTGGTACGCGAGGGGCCTGTCCCGGGAATCGTCAATCCGCCGCCCCGCGCGGTCAAGTCGCGCGGGGCGGCGGATTTTACACAGATTTGACATAAACACGGTGTTGGAATTTACAATTCCGATGTAATCTATCCTGCGGAACGGCAACAGACATCCAAAATTATTATGAAGTTCAGGAGTGACATCAGATGAAGAAGCAGATATCAGCAGTTCTGGCCCTCGTTCTCGCCGCGTCACTGTGTCTCGGGCTCGCGCCCACGTCCGCGGCGGCGCCCGCGATCGCGTTGGAGATTGACGGACGCGCGGTAGCGAGCGACGCCGCGCCCGTCGTGAAGGGCGGACGCACACTCGTACCCGTGAGGGTGATCACGGAGACGCTCGGCGCGTCGGTATCATGGAACCAGAGCAGCAAGCGCGTTACCGTGGAGACAGCCGGCTACACCGTCGTGTTTACCATCGGATCGAAAAACTACACGGTCAACGGCGCGTCTAAGACACTCGACACGCCGCCGGAAATCTCAAACAACCGCACGCTCATACCGATACGCGCGCTGGCGGAGTCCATAGGCGCCGAGGTGAATTATGACGCCGCCGCAAACAAGGCGACGGTGAACTACTTCACCGGGCTGAAGGGTTCCGTCAAGATCTCCGGCTCCACGACGCTGCTGCCTATCATGCAGGCCGCCGCGGATGAGCTTGTCAAGGCAAATTCCGGGCTGTCAATCGCCGTCGCGGGCGGCGGTTCCGGCGCCGGCATCAACGACACGCGCGACGGCGCGAACAACGTGGGCATGTCCAGCCGGGAACTCACCGCCGACGAGAAGGCGACGCTGACTCCCATCGCGGTGGCAGGCGACGGCATAGCGATAATCGTTCATCCGTCCAATCCCGTCTCATCGCTCACGAAGGAGCAGGCCGCCGGCATATTCTCGGGCGAGATTAAAAACTGGCGCGACGTCGGCGGAAACAACGCCCCAATCTTCGTGCAGACCCGCGAGACCGGTTCCGGCACGCTCTCGACGCTTGAGGAGATGCTGCTCGATAAAAACCCCGTAGTCGGCACGGCGACGCCTTTCACCTCATCCGCGCTGATAAAGCAGGCCGTCGCGAAATCGGAAAACGCGGTCGGCTTCGACTCCGTCGGTTTTGTGGATTCAACCGTCAAAGCCGTCGCCCTCGACGGCGCGTCGCCCGGTGAGCAGACGGTGAAGGATGGCTCGTACCCGCTCTCCCGCAGTCTCTATGTGCTGACAAAGGGACGCGCCGAAGGGCTCGGCGCGCGCCTTATCGACTATCTCCGCACGACCGGCGTTCAGAATAACATAGTCAAGAAAGAGGGATACATCTCAATCTACTGAGTAAACGCCCGTTGCCGGACAGTTTTATGGCGCCGGGTTACGCAAATTCAGAATCATTTGGCAGATGTGTATGTCACTGCCGCAGTGGCAAATGTTGGTACCGTTGTATTCAATAAATCGGGGGACTAAACTCTGTGATAAGTACGATAGCGCAAATATATCCCTGCTGATCTGGGTTTCGATATTATGAAAAAAAGAATCCTGTCCGCGCCGCCGGGAGAGCTTGTGATGAAACTCCTCACTGCGGCGGGCGTCGTCACGGTGCTGTTCATATTTATCTTTGTATTTATGAAAGCCGCGCCCGCGCTGGCGCGGAGCGGGTTCGGGCTTGTGACCGGGACCGGCTTTGACAGGCAGATCGCCGAGGCGTTCTCGGCGAGCGCGGACGTCCCCGCGCCCGCGTTCGGCTTGTGGGGGCTCATAGCGGGGACGGCCCTGTCAACGCTTATCGCGCTCGCGGCGGCCGCCGTCCTCGGCGTCGGCGCGGCGGTCGCGATAAGCGAGTTCGCGCCCGCGCCGCTGGCGTCCGTGCTGCTCGGTCTAGTGCGGCTGCTCTCCGCCATACCCTCCGTCATATTCGGTCTGATCGGCGTCATGTTCGTCGTGCCGTGGGTGGAATCGAGCTTTATCAGCGTCGATATGCAGATTGAGTTTTTGGAATTTTTCCAGATGACCGGACGCAACCTCCTCTCGTCCGTCATAGTGCTCACATTCATGATAGCGCCTATGGTGATAACTTTGAGCGCCGACGCCGTCGCCGCAGTGCCGGACTCCCTGCGAGAGACGGGCCTCGCTTTCGGCATGGGACGCTCCAGAATCGTATTCAAGCTCGTGCTGCCGGCCGCGCGTCCCGGTATCGTCGCCGGCGTCATTTTAGGCGCGGGGCGCGGCATAGGCGAGGCGATAGCGGTGTCGATGGTCTGCGGGGGCGTGGGTTTCCTGCCGTCGCTGCGGCACGGCGCCGCCGCGCTGTTCACGCCGATACTGCCGCTCTCCGCAGCTATTATAAACAAGTCCGAGGCCATGAGCGCGCCGGCCGTGGAAAGCGCCCTTTTCGCGTGCGGCGCCGTGCTGCTCGTAATCGGCGCGGCGCTGTCGTCCCTCGCGAGACTTCGCCGGCGCAAATCGCGTTAAGTATCGCGTACAGAAAGGAAATATGGGGTAACATGCCGAAATACAGGAGCAGACGCGTGTCGTCCGTCGCGGGGACGCTGTACGCGTGGGTGACTGCGGCGATGGTGGCGGCGATATGCCTTCTTATCGTCGCCGTGGTGGTTCTCATGGGTAAGGACTCCGTAAGCGTTGATTTTTTGCTGCGCGAGCCGTCGGCGTCCGCGCTCGGCGCGGGTGACGGAGGCGGCGTCTCGACGCCGATAATCGGGACGGTCGTCCTCACTCTTATCGGAATCGCCATAGCGCTGCCCGTATCCCTCGCGACATCCATATATATGGCCTTCTACGCGCGGCGGGGCGCGGCGGGCGACGCCATCGGGCTTGCCGTGGACGTGCTGGCCGGGGCGCCTACTGTCGTCATAGCGCTGTTCGCGCTGGCTGTGTTCACAAACCCCGCTTTCACGTTCCTCTCAACGCCTGTGGAGACGGGCGCCGGCGCGGTCGCGCGGGCGTACGGGCGGTCGTTTCTCGTGGCGGGCGCCGCGATGGCGGTCATGATATTGCCGTTCGTGGTCAAATCGATAACGGAGGCGCTGAGAGCCGTCCCGCAGGAGTACGCCGACGGCGCGATGGCGCTCGGCGCGACGAAGTGGCGCGCGGTGTTTCGCGTCTCGGTACCCGCGGCGCGGCGCGGAATAGTCACGGGCGCCGTGCTCGGCATGGGCCGCATAATGGGCGACACGGCCATCGTCTGGCTGACGCTGGGCGGCACGCTCCGCATGACAGGTCCGCAGCCGTGGTACGCCCCATCCAACTGGCTCGACACACTCAGAAACACGGGCAGCACGCTGACGTCATACATCTACTACACGTCTCCGGCCGGCGAGGGCGACAACCCGTCCGCGGCTTTCGGCGCGTCGCTCGTCCTCATCGCGGTGATAATACTGCTCAATATCGCAGCGTCCGTCCTGGGCGGCGTCGGCTCGGAAAGGCGGCGCGGGTAATGGACGGGATATACGTGCGCGCCGACGGAGTCAGCGCAAGCTACTCAGGCGTGGGGGCGCTGTTTAACATAGATCTCAGCGTGCCGGAGAGGAGCATATATGCGCTCATCGGACCCTCCGGGTGCGGAAAATCGACGTTTTTGAGAAGCGTCAACAGACTCAACGACCATATACGCGGCTTCCGGCTGGATGGCGAAATAACTGTCGGCGGACAGCGCGTCTACGCGCTGTCCGCTTCCCGCAGCATACGTGAACTCCGCATGGGCGTCGGAATGATATTCCAGCGCCCGAATCCCCTGCCGGCGACCGTCATGCAAAACATGCTGTTTCCCTACAGGGAACACATACGCGGCAATCGCGCGGCCGCCGTCGAACTGGCCACGGAGAATCTCAGACTGGCCGGACTGCTCGACGAACTCGGCGGGCGGCTGGACATGCCCGCAACGCGGCTCTCCGGCGGGCAGCAGCAGAGACTGTGCATAGCGCGCGCGCTGATGCTGGACAGCAAACTGCTCCTGCTTGACGAACCCTGCTCCGCGCTCGACCCCATATCGACGTACCGCATAGAGGATCTCCTGCTCAAGTTAAAGAACACGCGCACCATAATAATGGTCACGCACAACATGGAACAGGCGCGGCGCATCTCCGACTACACGGCGCTCTTCTGGAACGGGCGAGTCGTGGAGCGCGGCGCGTCGGAGCAGCTTTTCGCGCATCCGACCGAAGCGCTGACAGACGCGTACGTGCGCGGCGCGGCGCTCCGCGAGACCGACGGGCCGCAGCGCGCGGACGCCCCGGACGCCCCGGACGCCCCGGACTTTTAGCGCCCGGGCCGCGCGTAGCGAGTCACGCCCGGGCCGCGCGTAGCGGATGATCCGAACCTGTTTTCAGCTTGCGCCGTTTACCAAAGATTCCCGCTTCCGCCACGGTCTACCACCAAAACGGGGAATTTATTCCTTGGAATGCTCTTTGCGAGCCGCGCGCGGCGAGAACCAAGCCGCGTTACTCGTTTGTGATGGCGAATCCATCACAAACGAAAACATTCCAAAACGCTCCGAATTGCAAATACGCGCCGCCGGTTGTATAATGACGCCATGTGAGAGGCGGGTGCGGGATAATTTGGAGATTCAACATCTGAAATACTTCTTTTACATATGCATGACCGGCGGTTTCGCTAAGGCCGCCGAGAGGTGCTACGTGTCGCCGAAGGGCGTCAGCATGGCGATCAAGCGGTTGGAGAACGAACTGTCGTGTAAGCTGTTTGAACGTTCGCCGAAGGGAATCGCGCTCACGGATCACGCCAAATATCTGCTGCCTGTCGCGGAGAAGATCATACGCCTCATGGATAACTGCGAGTCGTATTTCGCCTCCGGTTTGGGAAAAAGTCCCGAGCTTCCCGTCGTCATGACATGGGGCGCGATGGATCAGTTCGCGGATACTCCCATAGCGCAGTTCAAGCGCCGATATCCCGACATTTACCTCAATATCCGGCAGGATTACGACATAAACTGCGAGGCCGCCGTCGAGACCCATGAAGCCGAGTTCGCGCTGGCGTCGGGTCCCGTCGACGCCGCGCGTTTTGACGCGCAATTTCTCTGCGACTCACGGTACGGCGTCGTGACGCGCCGCGACGACCCGCTCTCCGAGCGGGAGACGATAGACATACGCGACCTCGACGGCGCGCCGCTCATAATACTGCGGGAGTATCAAAAGACCTTTGCCGTCCTGAGCGCCGCCGCGGAGTCTTCAGGCATCGCGCTCAACATACTAAGGCGCGTCGATAACCCCATACTCATTTTCCAGCGCAGAGACCTAGAGCGCGCGGCGGGCGTAACGACGGAGTCTCTCGCCGAACGCTTCGCGGAAGGCGCCGGTCTGCGCTTCACGCCGTTTGACGACGCGGCGCTCAGATGGGTGCTGTATCTCATAAAATTGCGCGGCCGCGACTTGTCGCCCGCCGCCGCCGCGCTCTGGGAGCTGCTCCTGCGCCATAGCCGGGAAAGCGCCTCCGCGACGGAGGAATGATTGTATGGCGGCGCAAGCGTCTCTCCGCCGCCGGGCGGCGGGCGCGCCGGGAGACTTAAACGACCACCGCAAACATCGCGCCGCAACGGAGGCATTTCTTCCTGTTCGGTTGCTGTTTCCTGCCGCAGACGGGACAGGTGATCACCGCGTCCGCCACTTCCACCTCGTAAACTTTGCCGTAATCAACGAGTTCAGCTCCGCAGACGCCGCAAAACGCGGCGTCTGCATCCGGCTCGGCGCCGCACTTTGCGCACACACGGCGAAACTTTGCGCCGCTCCCGGGCGCGTTTGCGTCCGCATCTCCGGCAGTGTAGGCGACAGGCGCGGGCAGTTCCCGGAAATGCCGCTCCATTTCATCCAGGCGACCCTTTATTTCTCTCAAAATCAGATTGTTGTTTTCGCTGTGCTCCGCCGCGTCTCCGATTGCCGTCATTACCGTGTAACACCAGTACGCCAGAAACAGAAACAACCCAAAATAGATAAGTCCCAACAGGATTGCTAATCCGCGCATCACACCCGTCACAAGTATTGTAATGAACAGAATCAATCCTACTATGACGATGAGCGCCGCACCTATCGGCGCCAGCTTTTTTGCCGTCCTCCCGCTTTCTCCATTGCCGTTCACTCTAAATCACACTCCAAAAAACCGGCTGTGAGGCTTTTCCCGCCGTGGTCAAATGTACGTGCGCTGCGGTCGCCCGCCCCGGCGAAATTGCCCGTCCGGCGGACGGGCATGACGCATTTACCGTAAGCTTGAGCCTATTTCGACATCACCGCGCGGCGATATTATCGCCCTGCGGAGCGCGCGGCGGACTTTCGGACGACGGCCAGCTTAGCGCCGCAGCCCTGGCAGAATTTGCCGTTCGGATTTTCGCGCCCGCACTTGGGGCAGACAGGTTCAATCTCCCAGTCCGATTGCGCCTCCGCCATGTCCGCCGGCGCGGCGGGCGGCGCGGGTATGGACGGCGCCGGGTTATAGGCGGACGGCGGACGGTGTTCGGCGTTTTGCGCGTAAGCCTGCGGCGCCGCGCTGTAATCGCCGTACCGCCGCGCGGAATCGCCGGCGCCGGCGTACCCCGCGGCCGCGCCTGCGTCGTCCGGCACGGCCGGAGACGGCGCGGTAGTGTTCTTGGAGAATATGCTGAGGCGCAGATACTCGTCGCTGCCCATGTACGTCCGCACGCGGACCGACTTCCGAACATACGCCGTGTATATGACAAAACCGACGATGGAACTCAGGAGGCTTCTTATGGTACTTGCGTCAAATCCTGTGATGAGCATACCCAATACCACGAACGACACGGTAATTATCATGAGTATATCATAATACCTCAAAAACCGCCCGTTTTTAGTCGCCACCATGTATGTCAGTCTCAGGCAGACAATCGCCGCTATGACGCATACGGGAATCGTGATTATCGCGTACAATTTCACAATACTTCCCAGCCGGTACAGCAGCGCCACCGCGGCAATATTTCCAATAACAAGCAGAACGACGGCGATTACCTGTGTTACGACGAACGCCAACAGCCAGCCTCCGAGTTTTTTGTAGGGATGTTGCATATACGATCATTCCTTTCAGTTATAATTCACGCGGACATGACAGCGAGTACGCCGCCATAGCCAATATATTGAATAATTTCGTTTGTGATGGCTTTGCCATCACAAACGAGTCACGGGAGATGAGATCTCGCCGTGCACGGCTCGCTGAGAGCATTTTCCGAGGAATAAATCCCCGGAAAATGCGAAATATTACAATTTTTGCATCGTCGCACGAGACGCACTCCTCGCAAAAATTCTTTTCGCCTGCGCCGAAAAGGACGGGAGAGCGAAAATCGCTACAAACAAAAAAATGTGAAGAATCGCCGCATTCGGGGCGGAAATGCCCGCGTCGCGCAGACCCCGAGCAGACAAAATTTCCGCGCGGACAAAATTTGTTGTAAATTGGAATATTTTGCACTATAATGTAAACGCGAAGCTCGTCAAGCGCGTTTTGCGCCCGCGAAACTGCGGGCGCGCCACAAAGGTTTTTTAAGAAAGGATTATGATCATGTTACACGAAATGAGCAAAAAAGAACAGCGGCGCACCGTAGGGCTGGCGCCGCATCTGGCCATCTTTGAAGAAGGCTGTGTTCTTCCCAAAACAAAGCTTTCGGAGGAGCCGATGCCCGCCGAGGTGGCGTACCGGCTGATGAAGGACGATTTGTCCGACGAAGGCAACGCGAGAATGAACCTGGCGACCTTTTGTCAGACCTACATGGAGCCGGAAGCGGTTCGGCTGATGTCTGAAACCCTTGACACGAACGCGATTGACAAATCGGAGTATCCGCAGATGACACAGATGGAAAACCGCTGCGTGGATATCAT
>JAITKI010000152.1 GCA_031278515.1 Oscillospiraceae bacterium
GACTTCGTGGGGAGAGGACGAACGACGGAGCGAGCAAGTTCCCGGCTTTAGCCGGGAACTTGCTTAGCGCAGTCCGTGAGGACGAGACGCACTCCTCCGCAAAAATTCTTTTCGCCGTAGGCGAAAAGGGCGGGAGAGCGAAAATCGCTACAAACGAAATTATTCATTTCAAAAACAGCTTCCATTTCGGGCGCGTTTATGCTACAATACCCCCAAAGCATACGTCGCGTATCGCGGTACGGGCGTGAGCCGAAGCCGGAGGGGGAGGTTTTCTTGTCGCACGGCGCGGACGCGGCGGCGGGAGCGCCGTCGTTTTCACAGAGCGTCGAACACAGCATTGACAAAAAGTACCGAAAATCGCTCTGGCGCCCGTTCATAGCGGGCATAAAGCGGTACAAACTCATATCGCCCGGAGACAAGATAGCGGTGTGCATGTCGGGAGGCAAGGACTCGGCGCTTATGGCCAAGTTGTTTCAGGCGCTGCTCGGGCGCACGGAGTTCCCTTTTGAGGCTGTCTTTCTCGTGATGGACCCCGGCTACAATGCCGAAAACAGGGGTAAGGTCGTCTCGAACGCCGCGCGGCTCGGCATACCGGCCGAGATTTTCGACGCTGACATCTTCGATATTGCGGCGCGCTCGGACGGCTCGCCGTGTTATTTGTGCGCGCGTATGCGGCGCGGACACCTCTATAAGGCGGCGAGAGATCGCGGATGCAACAAGATAGCGCTCGGACACCACTTCAACGACGTCGTCGAGACTATCCTAATGGGCCTCCTGCACGGCGCGCAGGTGCAGACGATGATGCCCAAGCTGCGCAGTAAAAATTTCCCGGGCATGGAACTCATACGCCCCATGTACCGCGTGCGCGAGGACGACATCATTTCCTGGGTTCGCTGCAACGGACTCGAATTCATCCGGTGCGCCTGCCGCTTCACGGAGAACTGCGAGACATGCGAGGGCGAGGGCGGCGGCGCCCGCGCGGACGTAAAGCGCCTGATACGCGATTTGAAGCTGAGATATCCCGATGTCGAACGCCATATATTCAGCGGCGTGAATATGGTCAATCTAAACACCGTGCTCGGATATAAGCTCAACGGCGAGGAGCACAGCTTCCTGGACGACTACGACCGCGGATGAAAACTTAACGATGGGAATTATTGTGTGATGGATATAAATGTCTGCTTGCTGAACGACTCGTTTCCTCCCGTGATTGACGGGGTGTCCAATACCGTGTTTAACTACGCGTCGGTCATCGATAAAAAATTCGGGAAGTGTGCGGTGGCGACGCCGGCGTATCCCGGAGTGCGCGACGATTACTCGTTTCCCGTAATACGGTACCCCAGCATAAAGACAGATAAATTCGAGGGATACAGGACGGGTCTCCCCATAGCGCCCGCCTCTATAAGAGAACTCAAAAAGCGCGGTGTCAACGTAATCCACAGCCACTGTCCGTTTGCGTCTACCGTCCTTGCGCGCAGTATGCGAATTCCCCTCAAGGCCCCCATCATATTCACTTACCACACGAAATTCGACGTCGATATCGCCAAGTCGATCAAAACGGGAGTCGCTCAGAGCGTGGTCAAGAAATTGGTGTTAACCAATATCGGGACGTGTGACGAGGTGTGGGTGGTGAGTCCCGGCGCGGCGGAGAATCTTCGCGAACTGGGATATACGGGCCAAACGCGGCTGATGGAGAACGGCGTCGACTTTGACAAGGGCAGGGCTGACGGCGCCGACATGGCAATGCTTGCCGCCAGGCACGGCATAAAAGAACACATGCCGGTGTTCCTGTTTGTCGGACGCATAATGTGGTATAAAGGCATACGCACAATACTTGACGGCCTCTGCATGGCGAAAGCGCGCGGCGTAAAATTCAAGATGATATTTGTCGGCGGCGGACTGGATTACGACGCGATAGTACACAGCGCCGAGATACTCGGGCTGAAAGACGATTGCGTGTTCACAGGCCCTGTCAGCGACAGGCGCGAGCTGCGCGCTTACTACTCGCTTGCCGATATGTTTCTGTTCCCGTCCGATTATGACACCAGCGGCATAGTCGTGCGCGAGGCGGCGGCCTGCGGCCTTGCCAGCGTCCTTCTGCGGGGCAGCTCGGCCGCACATGGCGTGACTGATGGCCGCAGCGGTATCCTCATTGACGACAATCCATCTGAGATGATGGACGCCGTTATCCGAACGATCTCCGACCGCGAGTGGGCGCGCGCGCTCGGGATGCGCGCCATGGACGAGCTGTACCTGTCATGGGAAGACGCCGTATCGCGCGCGTGGAGCCGGTACGGCGAGGTTCTCGAAAACTACAGGGCGGCGAAGGGGCGGAACAAGCCGGATCTCTCGTAAAAATCTTGAAATAAGTCAAAGTTGTTATTATAATGTGTTAATTATCATTAGGAGGAACGTAAGTGGTCAAAGAAGTGATGTCCTTTATTTCGAAGTACGATCCGGAGGTGGGAGCGGCAATAGGGGACGAATTCGCGCGCCAAAAAAGAAATATCGAGCTTATCGCGTCTGAAAATTTTGTCAGCGAGGCCGTTCTGGCGGCCGCGGGTACGGTGCTGACCAACAAATACGCCGAGGGCTACCCGGGACACAGATACTACGGCGGCTGCGAAAATGTGGACGTTGTCGAGCGTATTGCGGTAGAGCGCGCCAAAAAACTTTTCGGCGCCAAATTTGTGAACGTGCAGCCGCACTCGGGCGTATCAGCCAATTATGCGGCGTACATAACGCTTGTCCGGCCCGGCGACACCGTGCTGGGCATGAATCTGGACCACGGGGGACATCTCTCGCACGGCAGCGGCGCCAACTTCTCCGGGAAGCTGTACAATATAGTCTCATACGGGGTGACGCCGGACACGAACCTCATAGACTACGACGAGCTGCGCCGCCTCGCGCTGAAGCACAGGCCGCGCATGATAATAGCCGGAGCGTCGGCGTATCCGCGCGTCATAGATTTCGCCGCGTTTTCGCAGATCGCCAAGGAGGTCGGAGCTTATCTGATGGCCGACATCGCGCACATCTGCGGACTTGTGGCGGTCGGCGAGCACCCGAGCCCCGTGCCGTACGCCGACATTGTCTCCAGTACGACGCACAAGACGATGCGCGGCCCGCGCGGCGGATTCCTCATGACGAACGACGAGGAGATCGCGAAAAAAATAAACAGCTCCGTCTTTCCCGGAGCGCAAGGCGGACCGCTCATGCACATCATAGCGGCAAAGGCCATCGCGTTCGGCGAGGCGCTGCGCCCCGAATTTGCGGACTATCAGCGCCGCATACGCCGCAACGCGTCCGCGCTGGCGTCGTCCCTGCTCGCGCGCGGTTTCGATCTCGTCTCCGGAGGGACGGACAACCATCTGATGCTGCTGGACCTGCGACGCTTCGGTCACACCGGACGCGATATGGAGCGTATGCTGGACTCCGTCTACATAACAGCCAACAAAAATAAAATACCGAACGATCCGGAAAACGCGTCCCTCACGAGCGGTTTGCGTCTAGGTACGCCGTCCGTCACGACGCGCGGCTTTACGGAGGACGATATGGACAAGATCGCCGAGCTTATCCGTCTCACCGCGACAGACCTCGCCGGCAGCGCGGATTATATCCGTTCGGAGGTGGAGCGGCTGTGCGCCGGCCATCCGATCTACCGGTAGGCGCCGGAACGCGGTGGAAGAGCGCGCGGCGTACCGCCCGCTTGCGGACGAATTGAGGCCGGAGACGTTGGCCGACGTTGTGGGTCAGGATCACATCTTAGGGGAGGACGGGTTGCTGCGACGTATCGTGGCCGGCGGCTCGATACCGAACATGCTCTTCTACGGACCGTCCGGTTCCGGCAAGACTACGGTGGCCAACATCATAGCGCGCGAGTCGGGCAGAACGCTGCGCAGACTCAACGCCACGACGTCCGGTATCGCGGACATCAAGAGCATAATATCCGATCTCGACACGCTGCTCGCGCCGAACGGCGTGTTGCTCTACCTCGATGAGATACAATATTTCAACAAGAAGCAGCAGCAGTCCCTTCTGGAATTCATAGAGAACGGCCGCATGACATTGATAGCGTCAACTACGGAAAATCCGTATTTCTACGTCTACAACGCTATTTTGAGCCGCTGCACGGTCTTTGAGTTCAAGCCTGTCGCGGCCGGGGACGCCGAGATCGCCGTCAGGCGGGCTATCAGCCGGCTCGAAACGCGGGACGGCGTCGCCATTGACGTTGAGGACGGCGCCGCGCGGCATATCGCCAGTTCGTGCGGCGGCGATGTGCGCAAGGCTCTCAACGCCGTGGAACTGCTGTACTCCGCGTCCGGCGCGCCTGTGGGCGGGCGCGTGTCGTTCACGCTCGCGGACGCGCTCGGCGTCTCACAGCGCAGCGCCATGCGGTACGACAGGGACGGAGACAGCCACTACGATATCGTCTCCGCGTTCCAAAAATCAATTCGCGGCTCCGACCCCGACGCCGCGCTGCACTATTTGGCGCGCCTTCTGGAGGCGGGCGATATCATATCTCCGTGTCGCAGACTGCTCGTGATAGCCGCCGAGGATGTGGGACTCGCGTATCCGCAGGCGCTGGCGGTCGTAAAGGCGTGCGCGGACAGCGCGGTGCAGCTCGGTCTGCCGGAGGCTCGCATACCGCTGGCGGACGCCGCCGTCCTGCTGGCGACGGCGCCCAAGTCAAACAGCGCGTACCTCGCGATAGACGCGGCGCTGGACGACGTGCGGGCCGGACGCACGGGGGACATACCGCGACGGCTGCAGAACAAACACGCGGACGGCGCGGGTTTTGAGCGCGAACAAAACTACATCTATCCGCACGACTACCCGAGCCACTACGCGCCCCAGCAGTACCTGCCCGACAGTATCGCCGACGCGAAGTACTATGAGTACGGCGACAATAAGGCGGAGCAGGCCGCGAAGCGTTACTGGGAAGAGATAAAAAAACTTCCGCCGTACGCGAAAGGGACGGGAGTGTGAACTGTTCGTGGATATCGAAATCGGAGATGTGCTGACAATGAAGAAAAAGCACCCGTGCGGCGGCGTGGAATGGCTCGTGACGCGCGTCGGCGCGGATTTCAAAATGAAGTGCATGTGCTGCGGACGCGAAATAATGCGTCCGCGCCCCGTGATTGAGCGGAGCGTGAGGGCGGTGCGGAGGGACGGCGGACAGCAGCGCGGTCATCCCGCATGACGGCGCGCCGCCCCGCGCGACGGACGATGTGATTTTTTACCGGAGGTTTGCCGCGAAATCCGACGCGTGGGGGAAGAACACGAAGGCGGCGTCCAGTCCCAGGCGCGCGCCGAGCGACAGCTTGGCTCTGACGCTGGTGAGGTCGTCGTAGAGGACGATGTGACGCGCCGTTCTCGAGCGGTAGGTGAAGTAATTGCAGCACAGTTCCCGCGAAAAGCAGGGCGTTCGGCAGTGGCGTCCGGCGAGCGACGCCAGATCGCCGGCGGAGAGAGTCCGCCCCTCACCGCGCGGCGCGGGCAGCGTGAAATCCTCCCTTACGATATCAATCTCAAGCGCCCGGCGTCCCCCGACCGCGGCGCCGGGCGCTTCCCGGAGACGCGTCTCAAGACTCCCGCCGGACAGCGCCGTGGGTACGAGCGCGGCGCAGTCCGCCGCTCCGGCCGCGAGGGCGAGTCTCTCCGAGGCGAAGAACCGCATACCCCTGTTCCGGGCCTCGGCGCCTGTGAGCCGCGCAAGTTCGATGCGCGTCCCGTCCGGCTCGCCTTCGAGATCGAGTACCACCCCGCCGTAGTCGCGCGCGACGCACTCCGCGAAAATCGCCCGCGCCGCCGCGCGCGGATCGCGTAACGCCGCGCGCGACGCGATATCGCACACCATGAGTCCGCCTCGGCCGCCGCCGCCTGACGCCCGCCACAGGGAACCGTCTTGCAGTTTATAGTCCATACGCGCTATTTCAAATCCCGTCCGCGCGGCGGCGGACGCCCATTCGGGGGGCGACGCGAGAAATATTTCCACAGCTTCAACCTATTTGCCAAAAACGCCGCCATATTTGCCGGAGATTCTCCGCGCCAATCGCGGCGGTCGTTCTGTTTCTCAAACGAATACCTAAATCTATTACCGAAAGGCAAAAATTATGAGTTTCTCACCGGTACCGGCATACTCTTTCGACGCCGTCACCGACATCCGCTCCGCTTTTTTGAGGGACATCGGCGTCACTTTCCTCATGCTCGATCTCGACAACACGCTTGCGCCTTATGGCAGCGATGTTCCGGATGAGCGCGTTGTGCGCTGGGCGGACACCCTGCGCGCCGGCGGAATACGGTTGTTTATCGTTTCAAACAGCCGCAGGCCGGGGCGGACGGAGCGGGTTGCCGGAGTTCTGCGTGTAGACTACATAAAAAACGCGCGCAAACCGTCCCCGGCGGGCGTCATTGCCGCGATACGCAAGGCGGGCGGCGCGCCTGAACGCTCCGCGCTCGCCGGCGACCAGATATACACGGATACGCTCGCCGCCAACCGCGCCGGCGTCACATCGATATTGGTGCGTCCCATCCGACTCGGCAACGCGTTCCTGGCCGCGCGTTACGGCCTTGAAGCGCCCTTCCGGGCGATGGCGGCGAGGCGTCCCGCGCCGGCGCGCGGAGGGCGCGAAATAAGGAGATGAGCGAGACTTGAGTTTCAAGATCAACAACATTGGCAGAATCACTCGCGAGCTGCGCGGCGCGGACGGCGACTGCTTTATGATTACAAGTCCGGTGAACAGGCTGTACGCCACGGGTTTTACGTCCAGCGCCGGCGTCGTACTCATCGCGCGGGAGCGGGCGTGGTTTTTTACGGACTCGCGGTACTCCGAGTCCGCCGCGGGGTCTGTCGAGGGGGTGGAGGTCAGGCAGGTATCGGGCCGCAACGGGTACACGGACGCCGTCAACGCAGTGATATCTGAACTCGGACTGCGGCGCGTCGGCTTTGAGGACGGACACGTCACGTACTCGGAATACGCGATATGGAAAACGCGGCTGAAAGCGTCTCTGTTTGCCATGTCCGAGACGCTCGACAGGCTGCGAGCCGTAAAGAGCGCTGCGGAACTTGCGGCGATGAAACGGGCGCAGCGCGTGTCGGAGCGGTCGTTCGAGCAGGTACTGCCGCTCATAAGCGCGGACATATCGGAGAGGGAACTGGCGGCGGAACTCATATGCCGATTTCTGAAAAACGGCGCCGACGACAAATCCTTCGACCCCATAGTTGTGTCGGGCGCGCGCTCCAGTATGCCGCACGGCGTTCCGACGGATAACAAAATTCAGGAAGGATTTTTGACTATAGATTTCGGCGTGAAGGTCGATGGCTGGTGCAGCGACACCACGCGTACGCTCTGCGTGGGAGAGCCCACGCGCGAGATGCGGCGGGTATACGATACGGTGCTGAGGGCGCAGCTGCGCGGGATCGAGACGGCGCGCGCCGGCGTCTCCGGCAAGGAAGTGGACGAGGCGGCCCGAGCGGTTATAGGAGAGGCGGGATACGGGGAGTATTTCAGTCACGGATTCGGCCACGGGCTCGGACTCGAGGTACATGAGCAGCCGAGCGCCTCTGAGTCCAACACCGCGCCGCTGCCCTCGGGCGCTGTGATCTCGGCGGAGCCGGGCATATACATCCCCGGACGCTTCGGGGTGCGCATAGAGGACGTCATTTATATAACGGAGGGCGGCAGTGAGAACATCACGGCGCTGCCGAAAAATATGATGATAATTCGCCCGTAAGGATATACCGCGAGCGCGTTGGGGAGGGCCCCCTCGGCGATTTTACTGGCGCGCCCGGGCTTTGGTTTTCCGCATCCGCTGTATTGTCATTCGGGCGGAGTTTCGCATTCAGACGACATCTCGCCGTTCGCGGCGGAGGCGGCGGGAGGAGAGGACATATTCGTGAGTTTTCTCATCCTGTGATTGACGCACGACTTCGTCACGGGAGGCAGACACAGTCCCCC
Organism: Oscillospiraceae bacterium; assembly: GCA_031278515.1. Taxonomy (GTDB): domain Bacteria; phylum Bacillota; class Clostridia; order Oscillospirales; family Oscillospiraceae; genus JAISBX01. The sequence continues at coordinate 7,959 of JAITKI010000152.1, forward strand.
AAGCTCCGCAAGACTCAGCTCGGGGTGTTCCAGTCTCAGATACGCGGTCTGCCTCAGCTTTTCCGGCAGACCGTCGAGTCCGCGCGCGGCGTTCAGCCTGTTTATTGCATCTATCTGCTGCTGCGCCGCCTCGACAGTCTTCGTGACGTTCGCCGTGTCGCAGTTCACGCGCCTGTTCACGCTGTTGCGCATGGATTTCTCAATCTTCGCGGACATCAGATCCATCGCCGCCACGGGCGCTCCGATGAGCGTGAGAAAATCCTCTATCGCGCCGCTCTGCTTGAAATATACGACATAGCTGCCGCTGCGGGCCATCTCTTTAGGTTCAAAGTCCATCTCCAGCAGGAGCGTGTACATCTCGCGATTCACGTTGTAGTGTCCCGTTACAAGTTCGAGATGGTAGCGCTTCGCGGGGTCGGTCACAGATCCTCCCGCCAGAAAGGCGCCTCGCATAAAGCTGCGCCGGCAGCACTCGGACTCGAGCACGCCGAGATTGATGTGGTGGGCCAGCATGTTGTCGCTGCTGAAACCGTACGTCTCAAAGATTGTCTCCAGCTTTTCGGGCGCGTTGACGACAAAGACGCGCTTGCCAGACGCCGCGTCCCCTTGCGGGGCGGCGTCGAACCGCACGTTAAAGGCGCGCCGGAATAAGCGCGGCAAGGCGGCGGCAAAATCACGGTGTTCGGTCACAACGCGTATCCCGCCGCCGGAGAATGTGTTGCAGTACAGCAGTATCCCGAAGCACTCCGCAGCCGCGCAAAAATCGCACCCGGGCGCGTTTCTGCACAGCTCCGCTTTTATATCACGCGAAAACGACATCAAATCTCACCTCGCGCGCCCGGCGCCCTCCGGACTGCCGCCCGACGGGGCGACCGCCCGCCTGACGGACGCGCAGACAAAACGCGCGCGTCATGACCATGTTGGTCAGCCGCCTTTATCTATGTCTCTGTGTATGCAATCCACGGCGTATCCGGCGCCGCTCAGCCGCTCGGCAAGCGCTTGGGCGACCGCAACGGATCTGTGCCGCCCGCCTGTGCAGCCTATGCAGACGACAAGATAGCGCTTGCCCTCGTCAATGTAATACGGAAGCAAAAATTCCATCATCTCATTGAGCGATTCCATAAATTTTTGCGTCTGCTTGAATTCGAACACATAACTTTTGACGGACTCGTCCAGCCCGCTCAGGTTGTGCAGCGCGCTGACGTAGTACGGATTCGGCAGAAACCTCACATCGAATACGAGGTCGGCCTCTATGGGCAGCCCGTGTTTGAAGCCGAACGATTTAACGCTGACGCCGATAGCCTTGCTGTCCGCTCCCTGCGTGAAGCGGGTGAAGAGCCGCCGCTGGAGATTGCCGAGCGTGAGTCCCGTTGTGTCTATGACCTCGTCCGCGCGGTCGCGCAGCGGTGAGAGCAGCGATATCTCGCTTCGCACGGCGTTTTCAAGCTGCAAGCCCTCGGACGCCTCCAGCGGATGACGCCTTCGCGTCTCCTTGTATCGCTTGACTATAGTGGGTACATCGGCCTCAATGAAGACTATGCGGTACGCGCAGCCCAGAGCCTCCATGCCGTCGAGCGCGTCGAACAGCTCGCCTACATTGCGCGTGGCCCTGACATCCGTCACCATCGCCACGCGCTCGTACCGTCCGCGGGCGCCGTTTATGAGTTCCGCGAATTTCGGCATCATGGCGACCGGCATGTTATCCACGCAATAGTAATCCATATCCTCCAGGATTGCGGCGACGCGGCTCTTTCCCGCGCCGGAAAGTCCGGAAATAATCAGAATTTCCACAAACGCGCGCCTCCGTTCGCGTCTCTGCGCAGTATTTTTATTTCGGGCTCGAGTTCGACCCCAAACAGCTCCGAAACACGATTCCGCACAGACTCCATCAACCGTAAAACGTCGTCAAACTCCGCGTTTGAGGCGTTTACCACAAAGCCGGCGTGCTTCTCCGACACGCGAGCTCCGCCGATTGCGAAGCCTTTCAGACCGGCCTCTTCTATGAGCGCCGCGGCGTACCCGTCTTTCGGACGCTTGAACGCGCTTCCGGCGCTGGGCAGATCGAGAGGCTGACAGGAGCGTCTGCGTCCGGCCAGTTCCTCCATGCGCGCCGTAATCCCTACAGCGTCGCCGCGAGACAGGCATATACTCGCCGATACGACGAGCTCGCCGCCGTCCGCGAACCTGCTCCGCCTGTACTCGAATCCGCACTCCGCGGAGTCTATCTCACGCGTCCCGTCCGCGCCGCCCGTCCGCGGCATGATCCGCACCGTGGAGACGGCGTCGCTCATCTGTCCGCCGTAAGCCCCCGCGTTCATCACGATCGCTCCGCCTAGCGTGCCGGGTATACCGTGCGCAAACTCAAGTCCGCTCAAGCCGTTATCGCGCGCGAACACCGCGAGCCGCCGCAATGTCACGCCCGCATCCGCACGTATCTGTCCGTCCGGAGCGAGACACACGTCGTTTACGCCCGACGTCTTGACGGCTATCGCGTCAAAGCCCCGCCCGTCGGCGAGGATGTTGGCGCCATTGCCTATCACTATGGGCGCGACGCCGCGCTCGGACAGCATCGAATAGAGACTTTGCAGTTGACGGGCGGTTTTCGGTAAAAACATAGCCGTCACGGGTCCGCCTATCCGCAGTGACGTATGTCCGGACATCATCTCGCCGAACCTGCACTCAAGCCCGGGCAGTCTCGCGGAAATATCGGCGGCAACGGCGGAAATGGCGTTCATTTGGCGCCCCCTACGAACCGTTTCGTTTGAAAGGCGCTTCCCGCCGTTCATCCGTACAACCAGATTATAGCGCACCGCGCGGCGATATGCAAGAAATAATTACGTCGAATCATTTCGTTTGTGTTGGCGAAGCCATCACAAACGAAATTATTCTTATGTGCCACATATTGACGGGCGGCGGCGGCGGTGATACAATGGCCCCGGCTCACAAGCTCACAGGCTGCGATCACAAGTTAACGGTCGCAAAAAACAAAACGTCATCGGGGAGTGGTCACGATTATGTCAGCTATACCTAAGACATGCAAAGCGGCGGTGCTGCCGGAATACGGCGCCCCGCTTGAGATCCGGGAGGTGGCGATTCCGGCTCTTGAGGACAGGGCAATCCTGGTAAAAGTCGAGATGGCAGGCATCTGCGGCTCCGACCTGCATATCTGGCACGGCAAGATGGGCATAAAGGCGCCGACGCCGTACATAATGGGACATGAAGTGATAGGGCGCATAGTGGCGCTGGGGCACGGGCGTGTCAAGGACGCGGCGGATCAACCCCTGCGCGAGGGCGACCGCATTATGTGGGCGCACGCGGACTGCTACGAGTGCTATGACTGTGAAATACTGCGCAAACCCATGATGTGCTCCCACCGCGTCGGCTACGGCATGGCGCCGCCGGAGAAATTGATGGGCGGCTTTGCCGAATACGAATACGTAATTCCGCGCACGAAGGTAGTGAAGCTGCCCGATGAACTTACGGAGGAAGAGGCCATCGGCGTCGCCTGCGCGTTTCGCAGCGTCGTCGCCGGCTTTGAGAAGCTGGGCGGAATTGATATAGCGTCAAATGTCGTCGTACAGGGCGCGGGTCCTGTCGGTCTGTACTCCGCGCTGCTCGCGCGTGAGATGGGCGCCGGGCGCGTCGTCGTAATCGGGGCGCCCGCCGGACGGCTGGAACTTGCGAAACGCTGGGGCGCCGACGATGTCATAGATATAGACGCGGCGCGCGACCCCGCCGAGCGCCGCGAGATCGTCCGCTCGCTCACGGGCGGGCGCGGGCCGGATCTCGTCGTGGAGTGCTCGGGATACCCTCCGGCGTTCGCGGAGGGCGTGGACATGCTCGCGAAGGGCGGACGGTACCTCGTTTTGGGGCAGACGTCTCCCTCTGAGGTCACATTCAATCCGGCGTCCATCTTGCAGCGTAACCTGCAAATCATCGGTTCGGGCGGCGCTATAATATCCCATTTTTATAAGGGCCTCGAATTCATCCGGTCGCGGCGCGGCAAATACCCGTTCGCGGACATAGTCTCAAAGAAGTACGCGCTGGAGGACGTCAACGACGCTCTGCGCGATATGCAGGCGGGTACGGAGATCAAGCCGGCGATTGATAACAGAAACCGTCCGTCTCCGCTTTAGCGGGGACTGCGGGCGGGTTCGGAGAACAGGACGCGCCTTATTTCCCCGTTGCTGAAGCAAGGGGGCATTATGGCGCTTTCCGCGCAGGAGCGTGTGTGAGATGAAGTTATACGTCATGGAAAACGGAAAGCTCGTCGGGCCGAAGAGCAATTCCATAGCCGGCGCCGATCCGTCCGAAATGCAGACCGCGCCTATCTGGAGCGTCCTGATTGACCACCCCGAGGGGCTCGCGCTGCTCGACGCCGGATGTCACACCGACGCGCGCCGCCAGCACCCGATGATATACAGGGATTTTTCGATGAGGCCGGAGGACCACATCGTCTGCCGTCTGGCCGCGCTCGGCGTGGGTACGGGCGATATAGACCACCTGGTGATATCGCACCTGCACGCCGACCATTCCGGATTTTTGGAGATGTTCACGAACGCCAAGGTGTACGTCCATGAGGATGAGCTGACGCAGCGGCTCAAGTTGTACGCGAAGGGGGACGCGTCGGCCGGATCGCTCGGCGACATCGCCCTTTGGCTTGCGTCAAAGCCCGATTGGGAACTCGTCGCCGCGTCGGAGCGCGTTCGCACTATATTACCGGGGGTTGATATATATAACCTCGGCCCGGGACACGCGTTCGGGATGTTGGGACTTCTGGTCGATCTGCCGAAAACCGGAAAGCTCCTGCTCGCCGGGGACGCCGTGTACAACCGCGAGAACGTCGGTCCGCCCGTGAGACTCGCCGGCAACATGTACGACGCGGACGGCTTTGTCCGCACCATAGAGTGGGCGGTCGAATTCACGGCCACGACAGGCGCGCGGCTCTGGTACGGACACGATGAGGAACAGTTCGCCGGCCTTATCAAATCTACCGAGGGGTATTACGAATAGATCGCTTAAATCATCGACTCCGCAGCCGCGCGGACGAGATCCGAACTCTTTTCTACTTGAGCGCGGCGAGGCGCTTTGTCATCATATCGACATTGGACGCGTAGTGCAGGGCGGCCTCGTTTGTTATGTCCCCGGCGCTTCTCAGCGCCATCAAGCTGGCGTCCATGCTCACCATGCCGTCGGACGCGCCGGACGCGATGGCCGAATCGATCTGATGTATCTTCGACTCGCGGATGAGCGTGCGGATGGCCGTGTTCATATACATGACCTCGAACGCGGGCTTCTGCCGCCCCGACAGCGTGGGGATGAGCTGCTGCGATATGACGGCCTGGAGCAGCATGGACAGTTGGATCCGCACCTGCTGCTGCTGTGAGGGCGGGAACACGTCGATTATCCTGTCAACGGTGTCCGCCGCGCCGACTGTGTGCAGCGTCGATATGACGAGGTGGCCCGTCTCCGCGGCTGTCATGACGGTCTGAATAGTCTCAAGATCGCGCATCTCGCCCACAAGTATGACGTCCGGCGCCTGTCGCAGGCACGCGCGCAGAGCGCTGACGTAGCTCGTCGTGTCGAGCGCCACCTCGCGCTGGCTGATTATGCACTTCTTGTTGCGGTGCAGATATTCTATGGGGTCCTCCAGCGTGATGATGTGGCCCCCGCGATTTTCGTTGATGTGGTCTATCATGCACGCGAGAGTGGTGGATTTCCCGCTGCCGGCCGGTCCCGTGACCAACACGAGTCCGGACGCCTTGTCGGCCGATTTGATTACGCGCTCAGGTATGCCGAGCGTCGCGTATTCGGGTATTCCGAAAGAGATTATGCGTATGACGGCGGCCAGCGAGCCGCGCTGTTTGTACGTACTCGCGCGGAACCGCGACACCCCGGCGATGGAAAACGCGAAATCGTCGTCTCCGGCGCTTATCAGGCGCGATATATCCCGGCCCGCTATA